>NZ_JBLRPR010000025.1:0-1144 GCF_047915665.1 Neisseria sp. LACPHL-SPEC-2024-00856 | reverse complement strand
CACGCCGGCACCCACGGTACGACCGCCTTCGCGAATCGCAAAGCGCAGGCCTTCTTCCATAGCGATAGGCGCAATCAGTTCCACGGTAATGGTTACGTTTTCACCCGGCATTACCATTTCCACACCTTCTTCCAAAGTAACCGCGCCGGTTACGTCGGTGGTACGGAAGTAGAATTGGGGGCGGTAGTTGGCGAAGAACGGGGTATGGCGGCCGCCCTCTTCTTTGCTCAGTACGTACACTTCTGCTTTGAACTTGGTGTGCGGAGTGATGGTGCCGGGTTTGGCCAATACCTGACCGCGCTCTACGTCTTCACGCTTAGTACCGCGCAACAATACGCCTACGTTGTCGCCTGCCTGACCTTCGTCCAGCAGTTTGCGGAACATTTCAACGCCGGTACAGGTGGTTTTTTGGGTTTCTTTCAGACCGACGATTTCAATCTCGTCGCCAACGTGGATGACACCGCGCTCTACACGGCCGGTTACTACGGTACCACGACCGGAAATGGAGAACACGTCTTCGATAGGCAGCAGGAACGGTTTGTCTACGGCACGCTCGGGAGTCGGGATGTAGCTGTCCAATGCGGCAGCCAGTTCGAAGATTTTTTCTTCGTAAGCGGCATCGCCTTCCAAGGCTTTCAGTGCGGAACCTTGTACGATCGGGCAGTCGTCGCCGGGGAAGTCGTAGCTGGACAGCAGGTCGCGGATTTCCATTTCGACCAGTTCCAGCAGCTCGGCATCGTCGACCATATCGCATTTGTTCATGAACACGATGATGTAAGGTACGCCTACTTGACGGGCCAGCAGGATGTGTTCGCGGGTTTGCGGCATAGGGCCGTCGGCTGCGGAACATACCAAGATTGCGCCGTCCATTTGTGCGGCACCGGTAATCATGTTTTTAACGTAGTCGGCGTGACCCGGGCAGTCTACGTGTGCGTAGTGGCGGGTTTCGGTTTCGTATTCTACGTGTGAGGTATTAATGGTAATACCGCGGGCTTTTTCTTCGGGAGCGTTGTCGATTTGGTCGTAAGCTTTTGCAGCACCGCCGAATTTTTTAGCCAAAATAGTAGTCAAAGCAGCAGTCAGGGTGGTTTTACCATGGTCAACGTGACCGATGGTGCCAACGTTTACGTGCGGTTTGCTACGT
>NZ_JBLRPR010000024.1:0-1160 GCF_047915665.1 Neisseria sp. LACPHL-SPEC-2024-00856 | reverse complement strand
ATGGAAATAACAAGGGAAGGCGCAAGCGGGAATCTGAAAGGCGGGAATCCGAAACCCCGAAACCGCAACCCGTCATTCCCGCCTCCTTTCGTCATTCCCGCGCAGGCGGGAATCCAGTAACTGAAAAACCACAGGAATCTATCGGAAAGAACCAAAACCACCACCGCCGTCATTCCCGCGCAGGCGGGAATCCAGCCCCCAACGCGGCAGGAATCTGTCGGAAATGACCGAAACCCCGAGATTCTAGATTCCCGCCTGCGCGGGAATGACGAAGCTTCAGACGACACCGGATGCTTCGGCGAGCTTCAGATGGCATTGCCCGCCCCCTTCAGAGTGCGAAGCCTGCCCGTAGGGTACGGCATCGGCAACAAAAAACCGCACGGCCGAAACCGCGCGGGCAAACAAAGGAAAAAACTAAACTTGCGCTACCTCGTAAAGCGGCCGCTGCAACTGATTGTGCCGATACAGCCACGCCGCCACCTCGCGCCAAGAATACAGGGCGGAACCGCCCGCCACGCCGTACACCGGCGCGGGAAACGCCGACCCCCGCCTGCCGTTGGCATAATTGGACAAAGCCGCCCGGCTCAAGCCCGAGCGCGCCGCCATTTCCGCAAGCGTCGCATAGCCCGACTCCTGAAGCACCAAATCGGCAAAGCCCGCGCGGCGGATGTCCGCCATCGCCGAGTCCACCGCCGCCCTTGCCGATTCCGCCTCGCGATCGAACTCAAGGTAAACCGAGCGGCCGGCAAAACAAACAAGCGCGTCGCCGCACCCTGCTTCAAACAGGCGGTCTTCCAAGCCCTCCGTTTCAGCCCCGGCATCGCGGATTAAGATGGAAAAATGATAAAGCGTCATATTCACTCCTTACACTCGTCGATTTTACGGCGGATTTGCCGCGCGTGGTTTTCCGGGCTTTTCGGCGTACTCCAAACGCTCATCATATGCCACGCGTGTCCGCGCACGCACTTCAGGCGGCAGAACGCGTGTGCCGACCCGCCCGCCGGCACAATTACCCAACCGAGGGATTGCGCGTATTCCAAAGCCGCGCGGATATGCTTATCGGGATGTTTTTTCACAGCCGCCTCCGAACCGGTTATGCGCCGATACTAGACAAACCGTTGACAAATGTCAACACCGACCCGAAAGGAAACCCCGAAATG
>NZ_JBLRPR010000023.1:0-1239 GCF_047915665.1 Neisseria sp. LACPHL-SPEC-2024-00856 | reverse complement strand
GCGGCGCACCACGCCCAAGCCGTATTCCAACCAGCCGCCTCGGTGTTTGAATTCCTCCACGGCAGAGCCGTTGAACCTGTGGCGGATCGTGCCGATAAACTCGCGTTTGTACATCAGCTTGCCGTAGATGTTCAGCCTGCCGCCGTCCAAACCGTCCACGCCCGCCCGAAAGCCGAACCGCCCCATCAGGCTGCGGAAGTTGTCCGTCTCGGTAGACAGCCCGTTTGACAGCGAAAAGCCGTAGCCGCGCGTAAACCAGTAAGACAACTGCGCTTCCGGCTGCCACCAATAGGTTTTGCCGCCGTCCTGTTTTTCCATCCGCCTGCCGACTTCGGCGGAAAGCATATAGGCATTCAGGCGCGCCTCGTTCGATTCGACCCGTTTGCCGACGTAATTGGTCAACCCGTAGCTGCCCTTATATCGGGCGATATTGGCGACCAAATCATAATAAGCCCTGCTTTTCCTGTTGAGCCAGGTGGAATAAACGCCTGTCGCCCTGCCGTAGATTTTGCCGCTTCCGGCGTAGTCTTCGGAAGCGTAGGACGATTGGAGATGGCGGAACATCAGCCCTTTGTAATGAATCCATTTATCGCCGAACCCCGTCCGGTTGAAGCCGCCGGCAAAGCCCCAATAGCGGTTGCCATAACCGCCCACGCGGTAATCGCTGCTGCTGCCGACGAATTTTCCGCCGACGCGTTTGAGCCAGACATTGTTGTCTTTCTGCGGCGTTTCGTCGGCGTGGATTTCGCCCATACGCTGCACCAGCGTTTCATCGGAAACCGCGTTCAACTGATATAACGCCTCGCCGAAAAGAACGCTGCTCGATGCGCCCGGCGTCAGGGTGGCCGGGTAGAGGTAGAAGTCCCGCTTACCGTCTGCGGAAATATTGACCTTTTTGGAATCACCCGACTCGCCCAAGGCAAAACACCACCCTCCCTGTTCCGTACATTTGACGCGCAGTTCGTATGACGCTTTTGTGTTTTCGGCATCGCCTTTGTTTTCGACCAGCTTTAAAAACTCCCTGCCCGTCGTTTTTGCCTTGGCATCGTCCGTATATTCGATGATGTGCGTCCCTTCGCTGCCTTTTCGGGTAATCAGCTTGTCCGATTCGCCTTTGACGATGTCGCCATACATTTTGAACACGCCGCCATCGCCCTTGAGCTTGCTCACGGACACTTTGACGAATTTATTGCTGTTGCTAAATTCGACCTGCGCGTCTTCCGACAAATCCAACTCTTT
>NZ_JBLRPR010000022.1:0-1508 GCF_047915665.1 Neisseria sp. LACPHL-SPEC-2024-00856 | reverse complement strand
ATTTTGAGGTTGACGGTGTTGTTTGTCTTGTCGTCGATCGCGCTGTCTTTAATCCAACCGTTTTCATCGAAGAAATCTTCAGATCTTTTGATTTCTTCTTCGAGTACCGCAACCCTTTCTATGTCGTTTTCTTTTATATGTTCTATTTGCCTTTTTTTGCTCCGAATTTTGTTTTCTTGCTGTTTTACTTTTACTTCTAGTTCTTTTCTCTTTTTATTATTTTGGTTGTCATTTTCACCTAGTTCAGCCAATTCTTTATTTAGTTTATCCAATTCTTGATTGTATTTATCCAAATCTTGATTGAATCTATCCAAAGCTGCTTTTTTTTGGGGCAATCTTTTCTGCTTAGTATCCAGCTCTTTCTTTTTCTTTTCAATCGACTTTGTATCGGGGGTTAAGTCATATCCGTCCGCATCCACGGTTAAGGCAAACATATCTTTCCCTTTGGCAAAGCTCCTTTTCCCGATATGGGCTTCCCCTTCAAAATAAGAATCTTTGTTGGCGAGGTTTACGCTCACGCTGCCGCCGTTGTAGGCGAAAATATCGCCTTTGATTTTGACAACCTTGTCTTCCCCGCCGACAACCTCGACTTTGCTGTTTTTCCCGTCAATCGCAAACGCGCTGCCTATGCTTTTGGGCCTGCCCTGCTCATCATAAACCGGCGTTGCAACGATATCGACATTCCCACGGAAAATCGCTTCCATTTTGGAGCCTTCCGGAATCTGCTTCTTATTGCCTAGTCTGCGGCTTGAATAGAAGCCAAAACCGTTTGCTTCCGCCTCTTCCTGTCCGTTCCTATCGATTTTAATGTTTACATCGCCCTTGAACTCCATCGTGGTGATGCTTGGAGAAGCGTTGTTGAGGTTGATGCCTGAGTTACTATAGTGGTTGGCGGTAATGCCTTGTCCTATATTTTTTCCTGATTTGATGTTGATATTCAGCGTCGAGCCTTCTTCAGAAACAAAACGATATTCTCCCACTTTTTCACCATTATTAAGCAATGTAATACCTTCGACCCTGGGATTGGCATTCGGGTCCGCGTCTGCATTGATGGTATTGCGCCCTTTAAAGGTAAGCGTTGCCGGCGCCAAGCTTTCGGATTTTTGCGTATTGATTCTGTCATAAGACAAAATGCCGTAAGGCGCGTTATGGGCGGCTATGGTTACGTTTTCAAAAGTGATGTTGTTTTTACCCTCATAGCTTTGATCCGCCAACATCACGGCACCGCCCCTATGATATCCCGGTCTGTACGTTTCGTGTAATTCGTATGTATAACCGTTTGTGTTTATATTTCTTTCAATCGAGTTATTGTCAATCGTCGGCGAGGCATCGGCAGAACCGTCTGCCAATTTGCCTTTTATCGTAATATTATTCGTACCGCCGTTGGCGGCAATGATGAGGGAATTTAAGGGTTTGACTTCGGTTTCGCCATCGTAGGTGTAGTTATTCTCTTGCCCTCCTTGTGCGAGGACGAGGGTGTATTTGTCTGTCTTCTCTATCGTTCCACT
>NZ_JBLRPR010000021.1:0-5996 GCF_047915665.1 Neisseria sp. LACPHL-SPEC-2024-00856 | reverse complement strand
GCTAATTCCTTTACATATAAAGATCGATTAAAGAACAATGCCGTCTGAAAAATCATCTCAGCCTTTCAGACGGCCTATTTTCCTGATTAGCCTTTACGGGCTTCAGTTACAGCAGCAGCTACGTGGGCAGGAGCTTCAGCGTATTTTTTGAACTCCATAGAGTAAGTAGCGCGGCCTTGGGTTGCAGAACGCAAGTCGGTCGAGTAACCGAACATTTCTGCCAGAGGTACTTCGGCACGGACTTTTTTACCGCCGATACCGTCATCATCCATACCCAATACAACACCGCGACGGCGGTTCAAGTCGCCCATTACGTCGCCCATGTATTCTTCCGGGGTTTCCACTTCAACTGCCATGATTGGCTCAAGCAGGGCAGGAGATGCTTGACGCATACCTTCTTTAAACGCTTGAGAAGCAGCCAATTCAAATGCCAATTGGGAAGAGTCGACATCATGGTAAGAACCGAATACCAGACGGATACGTACGTCAACTACAGGATAGCCGGCAACGATACCGTTAGGCAACGTATCGCGGATACCTTTATCGACAGACGGAATAAATTCGCGAGGAATCACACCACCTTTAATTTCATCGATAAACTCGTAACCTTCACCACCCGGTTCCATAGGTTCCATTTCAATCACAACGTGACCGTATTGACCTTTACCACCGGATTGTTTGGCGTGTTTGTATTCGGCTTTAACGGCTTTGCGGATAGTTTCACGGTAAGCCACTTGAGGTGCACCGATATTTGCTTCCACACCGAATTCGCGTTTCATACGGTCAACAATAATTTCCAAGTGCAGCTCACCCATACCGGAAATAATGGTTTGACCGGATTCTTCGTCTGTACGGACACGGAAAGAAGGGTCTTCTTTAGCCAAGCGGTTCAGGGCGATACCCATTTTCTCTTGGTCGGCTTTGGTTTTCGGCTCAACGGCAATATGGATTACCGGCTCGGGGAATTCCATACGTTCCAAGATAATCGGCGCGCTTTCCGCACACAAGGTTTCACCGGTAGTAACGTCTTTCAGACCAATAGCGGCTGCGATGTCGCCGGCGCGTACTTCTTCGATTTCAGTACGGTCTGCGGCAGTCATTTGCACCAAACGACCGATACGTTCGCGAGTGCCTTTTACAGAGTTCAGTACGGTATCGCCGGATTTTACTACGCCTGAGTAAACGCGGATAAAGGTCAGCTGACCGACGTATTTGTCGTTCAACATTTTGAATGCCAATGCAGAGAATTTCTCTTCATCGCTGGCTTGACGGCTGTCGGCTTCTTCAGTGTTAGGATTAACACCTTGAACCGGAGGAATATCAGTAGGAGCTGGCAGCAATTCTACAACTGCGTCCAACATACGTTGAACACCTTTGTTTTTAAATGCAGAACCGCACAACATAGGTTGGATTTCGCCTGCCAAAGTACGTTGACGCAACGCGCCTACGATTTCTTCCTCGGTTAGCTCATCGCCACCCAAGTATTTGTCCATCAATTCTTCGCTGGCTTCTGCTGCGGCTTCAATCATGTTTTGACGCCATTCCTCGGCAGTTTCAACCAATTCGGCGGGAATGTCGCCATAAGTAAAGGTCGTACCTTTATCGGCCTCATTCCAAATGATGGATTTCATTTTCAGCAGATCAACAACACCGGTGAAACTGTCTTCTGCACCAACTGGGATTACGATAGGTACAGGGTTTGCGCGCAAACGGGTTTTCATTTGCTCGACAACGCGGAAGAAGTTGGCACCTTGACGGTCCATTTTGTTTACAAATGCCAAGCGTGGTACTTGGTATTTGTTGGCTTGCCGCCATACGGTTTCAGATTGGGGTTGAACACCACCCACCGCGCAGTAAACCATTACCGCGCCGTCCAATACACGCATAGAACGCTCTACCTCTACAGTAAAGTCAACGTGTCCTGGGGTATCGATGATGTTGAAGCGGTGTTCAGGGAATTGTTTCGCCATACCGGACCAGTAGGAAGTTACGGCAGCAGAGGTAATGGTAATACCACGCTCTTGCTCTTGTTCCATGTAGTCGGTAGTAGCCGCGCCATCATGTACCTCGCCCAACTTGTGAGTCAAACCGGTATAGAACAAAATACGTTCTGTAGTAGTGGTTTTACCCGCGTCAATATGGGCAGAAATACCGATGTTACGGTACAGGCTGATCGGGGTCTTACGAGCCATTTTATTAGCCTTTCAAGATTAGAAACGGAAGTGAGAGAATGCTTTGTTGGCTTCAGCCATGCGGTGTACTTCTTCACGTTTTTTCAACGCACCGCCACGGCCTTCAGCCGCATCAATCAATTCGCCTGCCAAACGCAGGTCCATAGATTTCTCACCACGTTTACGAGCCGCATCACGAACCCAACGCATTGCCAAAGCCAAACGGCGTGAAGGACGAACTTCAACAGGAACTTGGTAGTTTGCACCACCTACACGGCGGCTTTTCACTTCCACGATAGGTTTGGCGTTTGCAATGGCTTCGTTAAATACTTCGATTGCTGCTTTGCCGGTTTTTTTCTCAATTTGCTCCAGCGCACCGTAAACGATACGCTCTGCAACAGATTTTTTACCGTCAATCATCAATACGTTCATGAATTTAGTCAGCTCAACGCTGCCGAATTTAGGATCTGGCAGTACGTCGCGCTTAGGGACTTCTCTACGTCTTGGCATTTTAATTTCCTTTAATCTATTCAGTTGGGTCAATTCCCATGAATACCCAATTGAGTATTCACTTACTCGGCCGTTGTTCAGCTTAGGCGGCCGACGTGCCTATTTGAGTCCCGGTAATTATTTAGGACGCTTAGCACCGTATTTAGAACGGGCTTGTTTACGGTCTTTAACACCTGCAGTATCCAAAGAACCGCGTACAGTGTGGTAACGCACACCCGGCAAGTCTTTTACACGACCGCCGCGAATCAGTACGACGCTGTGCTCTTGCAGGTTGTGGCCTTCACCGCCGATATATGAAATGACTTCAAAACCGTTGGTCAGGCGAACTTTACATACCTTACGCAATGCAGAGTTAGGTTTTTTAGGGGTAGTCGTGTATACACGGGTGCACACGCCGCGTTTTTGCGGGCAGGCTTCCAGTGCGGGCACTTTGTTTACGTACACGGGCTTTTGACGGCCTTTGCGTACCAATTGGTTGATAGTTGGCATATTTTCTCGTCCTGTTGAGTTAAATACTTGCCGACACCATGTCGGCAAGAGTGGAATTATATTTTTATTGCAAGCATACAGTCAAGCATAACGACAAGAAGAAAGATGATTTTCTTGTTTGCCGATAAATATTTACCGACTTCCCTCACAATCAGTCGGACGGCTGAAGAAAATACTGTCAATACGTTTTTTCTATACTGACAAACCATTCCTTGCCGCTGCGCGAATAAAAGGCGGGCATATTGCTGTTGATCTTGTTGTAACGGAAATTTATTTGGGGTGTAAATCCTTTCCACGACAGTTTTTTATGCCATAAAGCCGCGCTCATCCGATATTCATCATCACGCCGAGTAAAATTGTAAATTAATGTTGCAGGGGCTTTAAATATCCGTTTCGTGTAACCCGCACCCAACTTCAGTCCAAGACCGCCGTCTAATATTTTCACCGTACCCAAACTTACACCATAACGCCGTGAAGCCTGCTCTTTCTCCACAGTATTATCAAACATACCGCTAATACCTCCGTACAACTGCCAAGCCGGCATAGCGTAATAGCTGAGCGTACTGCTGACTGAAATCGTTTTACTGTTGTAACGTTTTGCCAAATATTCGTCATGGTATTGTTTGCGGCCGTACTGGAGAGATTGGGTGCTGCGCCATTTTTCATTCAGACGGCGGCTGTAATCCAACGCAATACCCGTATTTGCCGTATAACGGTTATTGCCCAGCCAGTTTTGTTCGACAAAGGGCCGGAATCCCCACTCTAGACGGCTATTCCGATAACGGTAGCCTACTTCGGCATGAAACGCCTGTTCGCTAAAATCCCGGGCATTCCAATAATGCACACCGGAACCGCTGATGCCTAAGCGGGCAAAGTGATTGCCTGCAATGTTAAACATCCGATCAACGCCCAGTTCGTACCTTATCCCGTTGGCGCGTTTGGGCAGGCTGTCTTCTGATTTTGTCCATTTCCGGCCGTTGAGGATGATGTTCCGTGAAGGGGAAGCATTGTTTACATTATCTGTTTGTTCGTAATTCATATTGAACGAAGGATGCCACGCCTGCACCGCTTCCGCCTGACGGATATATTCCCGTGCAAGCTGCCGCATATCGGGCGGCAACGCCTCCTCGACCCGGTGCAACTGAACCAATGCCTCACGATATTGTTTGTCTTCAAACAGCATCACGCCCAAATCAAAACGGGGATAAACAAGGTCAGGCCTTTCCGACAACAACTCACGGTATAGATCGGCTGCCTCGCCCTGCCGCATCTCGCTGCGGTATAACGCGCCGAGGGCATAACGGTACAGCACCGTATCATATTTCGGCTGTTCGGCATATTGGGGCAACAGGCGTTTCAGTGCCGCCCAGTCGCGCGCCAACAACGCCCAGTTAATCTGCATTCCCATCCGGTCGCCTCGAACATCGCCGCCTGCCACACTTTTAGGGACTTCAGACGGCATTGCATCGCGAACCGGCGGCACATCCTCGGCAAACGGCAGGAGGGCGAGGCTTTCCCCTTCAGACGGCATCGCAGCCCGACTACCGACGTTAATCGGTTCGACAGGCACGCCGATATCCTCGGCAAACGTCGCCGAAGCGATTAGGTATCCCATAAAAAAGATATTTTTAGATTTCATCAATTTCATAACAAATTCAAATAAAATGCCCAGCAACGCCATTTCTCTTTTCGTATTGCACGGCCATTTATGTTCAGTAAGAATCAACTGTTTTGAGAGAAATTATTGCTGTTTTGAGGTATTGCATTGCCGCTTGGCAGTATTCGATTCGGCGGACTGTTTTTTGAAGAAAATGCCGTCTGAAACTTCAGACGGCATCTTGCCCGGACAAACGGCACTAAATAGAAATAGTGCTTTCTCTATTTCTTCTCGCCGCCGAAACCGATAACAGCTTGATATTTATACTCATGACTTACAGCACCTGCTACTTCATTAGCCGCTTCGCCGAAAATACCCAAATGATACTTTTTAATCTCCTTATCCTTCTCTGACGTAGCCACCCCTTCGTTCACGCCGAAATAAGAAACCTGGTCTTTCAACCCCAAGCTGAAGCCGGACGCTCGATAAGGGATTCTCTCAATAGCAGCTTCTTCTAATTTGATCTTGCCATATTGTTCCATTCCTTCAATTGAGCCAGAGCCTTTTCTAAGATCAAAATCAATTGTGTATCTAAATACGCCATTATGGTTATCTAACGATTCTTTGGATAAAACCCTATTACCGCCAAATGCCCGACCTTCATATTGAAAGCTCCCAGCCTTGGGTAATTTGTCTTCATCTGTTGCCACGCCTCTAATGTCGCCCAGAGCAAAGTCAAATGGAATCTCTTCAGGATTTTGTCTATTCTCTCTTGTAGGATTACCGTCTTTTCGAGCGTAGCCAAAATAGCCTCTAACCACGGAATACGGCTGCTCATAAACCCAAGTTTTTGATAGCGCATAATTCTGTTCTTTATCCGCACCGTAAACCTCAATCTTTTGCTCACTCAAACCTTTGGGGAGAACATCTAGCTCACCCCCCTTACTACCTTCGTATTTTTTACCATTAACATATACATCCATCTTCTGAAGTTGTTCCTTACTAAACAGCTCTTCGCCGTCTAGAAATAGCATTGCCTTGACGGATTCACCCTTACCGAGCTTACCTGCATATTGTTTTCGCGCTCCTGTATATTCATCACCTTTAACCTCTAATACTTTGGCTTGCAATTCTTTTGGTACATCTTTTAATGATGATTTCTCCAGATATTCAATAACTTTTTCATCTTTCGTATCAACATTTGCATTGTCTTTCAGTTGTTCCGAAAC
>NZ_JBLRPR010000020.1:0-10320 GCF_047915665.1 Neisseria sp. LACPHL-SPEC-2024-00856 | reverse complement strand
GCGTGCATAGAAGCGGCCGCGAAGCCAAGTAAGATGCATTGAACTGTCTTTTTTTGTTTCATCAGTTTTTCCATTTTGAAGGTATGTGATTTTTATTATTATATGCTTAAATCATTGACACACCAAAAAAATGAATTGCTTGATATTCCAATGTTTTTTATATGTTTTTATATTGTGATGCAGAACGGGAATCTGTATCACGTCATTCCCACGAAAGTGGGAATCTAGAAACTCAAAGTTGCAAGAATTTATCGGAAACGGCTGAAAACGAACGGTCTGAATTCCCGCCTGCGCGGGAATCTAGAACTTCTGAATTTTCAGACGACTTTTGAATATTGCCGCCGCCCCGAAGGTCTGGATTCCCGCCTGCGCGGGAATGACGGCGGATGCCGTCTGAACCGCGAAACGGTTTCAGACGGCATTTTTTGCCTTAACATTCAAACAGCCGGCGGTTTACCAATAACCCAAAGCTTTCCACCACAAAATACCGGCAGTGGCGAAAATCAGGATTTCGATAACGCTCATAATGAAGCCCGCCTTCCACCATTCGCCCATATTGACGTAGTTTGAGCCGTAAATCACAGGCGCGGAACCGGTGGCGTAATGGGTCAGCGACATCATTATGCCGGTGGCGGCCGCCATCATCAGGGCAAACAGCATAGGCGGCGCGCCCAATGCCAGACCCGCACCGTAAAACGCGCCGAACATCGCGGTAACGTGTGCCGTGCCGCTGGCGAAAACGTAGTGGGCGTAGAGATAGGCAAGCATCAGCAGGGCGCAGCCGGCTTCCCAACCCAAGCCCAAATGGGCGATACCGCTTTGCATAGATTCGGACAACCAGCCGATAAGCCCCAGTTTGTTGAGGAAGTTCGCCATCATCACCAAGGCGGCAAACCAAACGATGGTGTCCCACGCGCTTTTTTCTTTCAGCGCATCTTCCCAAGTCAGTACGCCGGTTAAAAGGCACAGGCTCAAGCCGAGGAAGGTGGTGGCGGTAGCATCAACTTTCACGCCGAACAGCATCTCGGGAATACCCGCCCACAACAGCAGCAGAACCAGGAAAATGCCCAGCATGATTTTTTCTTCACGCTTCATCGGCCCCATGGCAGCCAAATGCTCTTTTGCCAATGCAGTGGCGTTAGGGGTTTGTTTGATTTCAGGCGGATACAGGAAATACAGCACCAGCGGCATCAGCAGCATCGCAATCAGGCCGGGTACGATCATCGCCAAGAACCAAGTGCCCCAAGAGAGTTGGATTTGCGAGTTGGTGGCTTTGGCAACCAATTCGACGACCAGCGGATTGGGTGCGGTGGCAGTGATAAAAATCAGACAGGTAATCACGTTGGCGTGGAAGTTGACCAGTGAAAGGTATTTGCCGATTTTGCCTTCCGTCCCTTTTTCAGGATCGGAGTCGAAACTCAAGGCGATGGATTTCATAATCGGATGCACAATCGCCCCGCCGCGCGCGGTGTTGCTCGGCGTAACCGGACCGATGGCCAAATCGGCTAGTGCCAAACTGTAACCCACGCCCAGCGTGCGTTTGCCGAAAAGGGAAATCAAAAGGTAGCCGATACGCATCCCCAAACCGGTTTTCAACAGGCCGCGCGAGATGATGATGGCGATACCGATCATCCAGATTAACGAGTTGTTGAGGCTGCTTAAAGCGTCTTTGGTCGCGTCGGCGGCTTTTTCGTTGGTTACGCCGGTCAGCGCGACCAAGGTAATGCCCAAAACCGCCATTGCGCCGATGGGCATCGCTTTGCCGATGATGCCGGCAATGATGCCGACGAACAGTGCCAAAAGATGCCACGCGTCGGGCGATACGCCTTGGGGAACAGGGATGACGAACCAGATAAGCAGCGTCAGCGCGAGCGCGGCCGCCGCAGGGATTGGCTTGAAGCCCATATTAGTCTCCTAGTTTGAAGTATCGGGAAAATCGGGTTTCAGACGGCGTGTGCCTGATTTGGGCGTGGGATGCCGTCTGAACGTGTTTTGCGCCGTTCTCTTTTTCAGACGGCATTTCTTGAGTTTTGCGTTTTGCACTTTGTGTTTTACCCTCTCCCTAACCCTCTCCCACGGGGAGAGGGTTGGGGAGAGGGCAAAACCTCAAGATACGCCGTATCGTTTTCCTTCCGGCAAGTGATTTACGTTGTAACACCTGACAAATGCTTAAACCCCAATCAATTTGTCGGCCGACAACCCTGCCTGCCGTCTGAAACATCGTATCTGCTTAATCCTGCCCCGCCGGCAGCCCGTACTCTTCGGGGAAGGTACGCAGCGAGCTTTGCAACACAGTAACCGCGCCGTCAATCAGACCGCAGCGGCCGCTTCGGGGCAGCAGTTGGCACAGGCTTTGCAGGGCGCGGAGGTCGTCTGAAGTGCCGATGCCGGTATCCACGCGGTTGAGCAGGCGTGAAAGTTGGAACGTGCCGCCTTTGCACGGCGGGCATTGACCGCACGAGTTGGACGCAAAAAATTCCACATATTCGGACACTTTACGCACCACGCTCGTGCCTTCGGAAATCACAATCATCGCGCCCGTACCGAGGCTGGATTTGCGTTCGCGCACGGACACGAAGTCCAAAGGCACATCCAAATCTTTCACGGTCAGAAGCGTGTTTGACGGGCCGCCGGTAAATACGGCTTTAAACGTGCGGCCTTCGAGCATACCGCCGCCGTGGTCGAAAATCAGCGATTGCAGGGTCGTGCCCATCGGCAGTTCGTACAGGCCCGGATTCAATACGTCGCCGGAAAGCGAATAGAGTTTTGTACCGGCCGCATCGCCCAAACCCAGCGATTTGTACCATTCCGCGCCTTTGGCAAGGATTTGCGGAATATTGGCGAAGGTTTCGGTATTGTTGATCAGGGTCGGCTCGCCGTTGACACCGCTTTCGGCTGGGAACGGCGGCTTGCGGCGGGGGAAGGGGAAACCGCCTTCCAGCCAAGAAATCACGGCGGTTTCTTCGCCGCCGATATAGCGGCCTGACGTTTCAACCAGTTGCAAGTCCAAAGGTTTGCCCAAGTAGTTTTCGATACGGATAAACAAATCGCTGTTTTTCCATTGCTCGATGGCGGGTGTGATGGAGGCGATGGAGTCGGTCTGATGAGGGTTGACGTACAAAACCGCTTTGTTGGCGCGGCAGGCGACGGCGGCAATCAATACGCCCTCGATGACTTGGTGCGGTGTTTTCGCCAGCAACACGCGGTCTTTGAACGTACCCGGTTCGTCTTCGTTGGCATTGCAGACGACGTATTTGTCGCCGTGTTTGCTTTGGGCGGCAACCGCCGCCTCCCATTTGCGCCAAGTCGGGAAACCTGCACCGCCCATACCGCATAGGTTGGCTTCTTGCAGTTTGGAAACAATGCTTTGAGGATCGGCAAGTGCCGCCAGCAGGCCTTCGCCGCCGCCGACTTTGCGCCACGCGGTCAAATCCGCGCCGACTTGGCGGGACGGGTGCAGTAAGTTTTGATTGGCTTGGTTCATAATTGTTGCTCCTGCAAACCGGCGTGTTCGCGCAAATCGAATTTGCCGTAGTCGGGATATAAAACGGGGGCTTTGATGTCGCCGGTCAGTCCGGCGCGGGTCATTTCGCGTTGCAGGTCGTGAACGTGTCCGACACCGCCGCGCACTTTTTTCAGCGGCAGGCCGCAATTTGCCGCAGCTTTACCGGCACGGCGGCCGAAGCTGATGATGTCCAAAAGCGCGTTGCCCATCAGGCGGTTGCGGCCGTGGATGCCGCCGGTTACTTCGCCGGCGCAATAAAGTCCTTCCACACAGGTTGCGCCGTCGCCGTTGATTTCGACACCGCCGTTTTGATAGTGCAGGGTCGGATGAATCATCACGGGTTCGACAGCGGGATCGATGCCGCATTTGTGGGCGACGTGTCCGAGTGTAACCAAACGGTTCAACACATCAGGATCGTTGGCAATCAGGCGCGGGGTGTCGAGGAACACGCCGACTTGTCCGTCGCGTACCACGCCACGGCCTTCGCGGCATTCGCGCAAAATGGCGGCGGCAACCACGTCGCGCGGCTGCAATTCGTCAACGAAACGCTCGCCCAAACCGTTGACCAGTTTGGTGCCTGCGGAACGCACGGCTTCGGAAATCAGCGCGCCTGCCAAGTGCGGCGGATGGGCAACGCCGGTCGGATGGTATTGGAAGGAATCGACATCGCGCAGTTTCGCGCCGATGCGGTACGCCATTACCAGGCCGTCTGCAGTCGCACCATAATGGTTGGAAGTGGCGAAACCCTGCAAATGCAGCCTTCCGCTGCCGCCGGTAGCCAAGACCACGGCTTTGGCGTGCACCAATACCAAAGAGCGTTTTTCCAAATCGTACAAAATCGCGCCGACGCAGCGACCGTGTTCGTCTGATAATAATTCGATGGCGGGGTGGCGGTTGAGCTGGGTGATGTTTTCGTCGAGTTCGACTGCCTCGCGCAGGACGCGCATCATTTCGAGGCCGGTAAAGTCGCGGTAACTCAAAATACGCGGCACGGTCGTACCGCCCGCGCGTTTGCGGCTCAACATACCGTTGCTGTCCGCGCCATTGGCAAGGTCGAAGGTCATACCCAAGCCAATCAGCCAGCGGATGGCGGATGGCGCATCGGTAACCATTTGCGCAACCAATTCTTTTTTACCGACGTTGTGGCCGCCTTTGATGGTGTCGTCAAAGTGCTGTTGTAAGCTGTCTTCCGCGCCGACTGCCGCCTGAATGCCGCCTTCGGCCATCACGGTATTGCTGTCGCCGATACGCAGTTTGTTTGCCATGATGACGCGTGCGCCTGCTTCAGTCGCAGACAATGCCGCAGCCGCGCCTGCTCCGCCGCCGCCAATGACCAATACGTCGGTGTTCAAGTGTTCTGCGCCTGACAAATCATAGTCGTCAATCAGAGGCTGACTGATTAAGAGTTTGGCCAAATCAGGATGGCAGTAATCGCCTTGGTTTGGGCCGATAGGCAGTTTCACACGTGCATTTGCCTGATAATCGGGATGGAATTGGCTCAGCAATTCGTTTTTTTCCGGCAGGTCGCCGCGCAGTTCCAATGAGGACGCGCGCAGGTTGGCAAGGGCGGTTTCGTAGTCTATGCCTTGGATTTTGTTCGCCATCACATTGCCTCCTCTTCAAATTCGACTTTCATTTTGCCGCTGTCGATTTCGCGCAGGCGGCGCATCAAATCCACAGGACGCAATGTGCGCGCCGCTTTCATACGGCGGGCGAACAGGCCCAAGTGGTTCGGACGGATGTGTTCCGGGCAGGAAAGGGTGCAGAGGTTACACATCACGCATTGGTCGAAGGTCAGCGCAGCCGCACCGAAATCGCCCGATACCACTTGCGCCACGCCGTTTTCCACTTCCAAACCTTTGGGACAGGCGCGGTTGCAGCCGCCGCAATGGCGGCAGTTTTGCGCTTCGGGAAAGGCTTTGGCGGTGTCGTCCAGCCAGTTCCAGCCGTCGCCGACTTCGCCCACATCGTAGTATTGGATATGCTCGGGGATAAAGTAGTCCAAGAAGCTGACCTGCATGCCTTCCTCGACTTTGGTTTCACACGCCAACGCAGTCGTTACTTCGCGCTCACCTTCTTTGCGAATCATACAGCGGCAGGAACCGCATACGCCTTGACCCATGCAGCCGACGTTGGCAGTAATCGCATTGCCCGAACGTGCATAGGCTTGGATGATTGACGAATCGGCGGAAGCTTTGACTTCATGGCCGTCTATGGTCAGGGTTAACAAATTTTTACTCATGGCAGTGTCCTGTTGGAAGGATAGTAGATTCGGTATTGTGTATTTTTGTTACACAAGAGAAATAAGAACTTCCTCTCGCGTACTATGAATATGTTTATAACTTAATGTTTCTTATGTGAAACATAGTTTATCAGAATTTGTACCTTATCGTTACTAAACTACAAAATTGCCATAGAAACATATATTGTTGACAAAATTTATGTATGAAATTTTAAAATACACTTATTTTTCAATAAGATTATAAAAAATACCGTCTGAAAAATAGAAAAAACAAACAGAAAAATACAATCCATTCTCATTATTGCAATCTAGTGAAAAATATATATATTACTGTAATATATGTATATTTTTTGAAAATACTGATATTTGGAAAATAAGTTATAAAATTTCAAAAAGTCAAATGCGTTTGACTTCAGTCAAAATTCCCTCTTTCATATATGACAACTCCCTACTGTCATTATATCCTTTAAGCGGTTGAAATCAGATTGAAATTATTGAGAATAATTTTTATGCCGTTAAAAAGGATATTCGGACAGGTTCGGACGGCATTTATAAAAAACCTAAAATTACCAAACATATTTGTAGTTTTATTTCCATTACAGGCAACAGGCAAAGATTACAAATATCAAAACCCGAGTGAAACAGTATTTTATTAAAACAAATTGATAATCAATAGATTAGAATTATGTATTGTCTTTACCGTACAAACGCTGGCACTATTTCAACCTGATAAAAAACAGCCTTCAAAAAGGTTGTTTAAAACAGCAGCAGACACTTACCGCCACAACCTTGAAAAGGAACACAATCATGACCGTCATCAAGCAAGAAGACTTTATCCAAAGTATCTGCGATGCCTTCCAATTCATCAGCTATTACCATCCGAAAGACTATATCGACACACTTTATAAGGCGTGGCAGAAGGAAGAAAATCCTGCCGCCAAAGACGCGATGACGCAGATTTTGGTCAATAGCCGTATGTGTGCGGAAAACAACCGCCCCATCTGCCAAGATACCGGTATCGCGACCGTCTTCCTCAAAGTCGGCATGAACGTCCAATGGGATGCGGACATGAGCGTGGAAGAGATGGTTAACGAAGGTGTACGCCGCGCCTACACTTGGGAAGGCAATACGCTGCGCGCTTCCGTTCTCGCCGACCCGGCCGGCAAACGCCAAAACACCAAAGACAACACCCCCGCCGTCATCCATATGAGCATCGTGCCGGGCGACAGAGTCGAAGTAACCTGCGCGGCAAAAGGCGGCGGCTCTGAAAACAAATCCAAACTCGCCATGCTCAACCCTTCCGACAACATCGTCGATTGGGTATTGAAAACCATCCCGACCATGGGCGCGGGCTGGTGTCCTCCCGGCATCTTGGGCATCGGTATCGGCGGCACGCCCGAAAAAGCCGTACTGATGGCGAAAGAATCTCTGATGAGCCACATCGACATTCAAGAGTTACAGGAAAAAGCAGCGTCCGGCGCAGAATTGTCCACCACAGAAGCCCTGCGCCTCGAACTCTTTGAAAAAGTCAACGCGCTGGGCATCGGCGCACAAGGCTTGGGCGGACTGACCACCGTGTTGGACGTCAAAATCCTCGATTACCCGACCCATGCCGCTTCTAAGCCGATCGCCATGATTCCGAACTGCGCCGCCACCCGCCACGTCGAATTTGAATTGGACGGCTCAGGTCCTGTCGAACTCACGCCGCCGCGCGTTGAAGACTGGCCCGATTTGACTTACAGCCCCGACAACGGCAAACGCGTCGATGTCGACAAGCTGACCAAAGAAGAAGTGGCAAGCTGGAAAACCGGCGACGTATTGCTGCTGAACGGCAAAATCCTCACCGGCCGCGATGCCGCACACAAACGCCTCGTCGATATGCTCGACAAAGGCGAAGAATTGCCCGTCGATTTCACCAACCGCCTGATTTACTACGTCGGCCCTGTCGATCCGGTCGGCGATGAAGTCGTCGGCCCGGCAGGTCCCACCACCGCCACCCGTATGGACAAATTCACCCGCCAAATGCTCGAACAAACCGGCCTCTTGGGTATGATCGGCAAATCCGAGCGCGGCGCGGCCACCTGCGAAGCCATTGCCGACAACAAAGCCGTGTACCTCATGGCGGTCGGCGGCGCGGCATACCTCGTGGCAAAAGCCATCAAATCTTCCAAAGTCTTGGCGTTCCCCGAATTGGGTATGGAAGCCGTTTACGAATTTGAAGTCAAAGATATGCCCGTAACCGTTGCCGTAGATAGCAAAGGCGAATCCATCCACGCCACCGCCCCGCGCCAATGGCAGGCGAAAATCGGCATCATCCCCGTCGAATCTTGAGGCGCAATGCCGTCTGAACGCAAAATCCGCCTTCAGACGGCATTTCCGCCCCCGATTGCAGTACAATCCACCATTTCATCACCCGACGACCCACACCGTGAAAATCCTCATTTTAGGCAACGGACAGGTAGGTTCTACCGTCGCGCAAAACCTTGCCGCCATACCCAACAACGACGTAACCGTTATCGACATCGACGAAAAAGCATTGCAGGAAACAGGCAGCCGCCTCGATGTCCAAACCGTTTTCGGCAACGGCGCATCCCCCTTCACATTAGAACGCGCCGGCGCGGAAGATGCCGACTTGCTGCTCGCGCTCTCCCGCAGCGACGAAACCAACATCGTCGCCTGCAAAGTTGCCGCCGACCTGTTCAACATCCCCGGCCGCATCGCGCGCGTCCGTTCCAGCGAATACCTCGAATACCTCAGCCCCAAGCTCGAAAACAACGAAAACGGCAGCCTTTCCATATTCGGCATAACCGAAACCATCAGCCCCGAACAGCTCGTTACCGAACAGCTTGCCGGCCTGATAGACTGCCCGGGCGCATTGCAGGTTTTACGTTTTGCAGACGACCGCGTGCGGATGGTCATCATACAGGCGCGGCGCGGCGGACTGCTCGTCAACCGCGAAATCGCCGACATCGCCCAAGACTTGCCCGACGGGGCCGACTGCCAAATCTGCGCCGTTTACCGCAACAACCGCCTTATCGTCCCCGCGCCGCAAACCGTCATCATCGAAGGCGACGAAATCCTGTTTGCCGCCGCCGCCGAAAACATCGGCGCGGTCATACCCGAATTGCGCCCCAAAGAAACCAGCACCCGCCGCATCATGATTGCCGGCGGCGGCAATATCGGCTACCGTCTCGCCAAGCAGCTCGAACACGCATACAACGTCAAAATCATCGAATGCCGGCCGCGCCGTGCCGAATGGATAGCCGAAAACCTCGACAACACCCTCGTCCTGCAAGGTTCGGCAACCGACGAAACCCTGCTCGACAACGAATACATCGACGAAATCGACGTATTCTGCGCCCTGACCAACGACGACGAAAGCAACATTATGTCCGCCCTTTTGGCGAAAAACCTCGGCGCGAAGCGCGTCATCGGCATCGTCAACCGCTCAAGCTACGTCGATTTGCTCGAAGGCAACAAAATCGACATCGTCGTTTCCCCCCACCTCATCACCATCGGCTCGATACTCGCCCACATCCGGCGCGGCGACATCGTTGCCGTCCACCCCATCCGGCGCGGCACGGCGGAAGCCATCGAAGTCGTCGCACACGGCGACAAAAAAACTTCCGCCATCATCGGCAGGCGCATCAGCGGCATCAAATGGCCCGAAGGCTGCCACATTGCCGCCGTCGTCCGCGCCGAAACCGGCGAAACCATTATGGGACATCATACCGAAACCGTCATCCAAGACGGCGACCACATCATCTTTTTCGTCTCGCGCCGGCGCATCCTGAACGAACTGGAAAAACTCATCCAAGTCAAAATGGGCTTTTTCGGATAAACCGCCCCATTCCGGACACATTGCCGCCGCATCGTGATGCCCCATCCCCCGTTTGCCGTCATTCCCGCGCAGGCGGGAATCCAGACCTTCGGGCGGCGGCAATATTCAAAGATTATCTGAAAGTTTGAAGTTCTAGATTCCCGTTTTCACGGGAATGACGAAAGGTTGCGGACAGCAGGGGGAATGACGGGGTTTCAGACGGCATCAAATGCCTTGTCGGGCTTCAGACGGCATCGTCCACCCTCCGCCGTCATTCCCGCGAAAGCGGGAATCCAGTGTGTTCGGTTTCGGTTTTTTTTTGAGATTTCGGGTAACTTCTAAACCGTCATTCCCGCGCAGGCGGGAATCCAGACCTTGGGATAGCGGCAATATTCAAAGGTTAGCTGAAGCTTTAGAGATTCTAGATTCCCGTTTTCACGGGAATGACGAAAAGTTGCGGGAATGACGAAGCTTCAGACGGCATCGCCCGCCTGTTTTGATATGGCGGCAAATTCATCCGCGCCGAACAGCCATCCCGAATAGGCGGAAACGGCAAACAAACCGCCGAACCTTTAAACAAACCCGCGCCCCAATCAACAAACCGCCCCGACAAAAAACAATCCGGAACGCGTCTGACCGTTCCGGATTGTTTTCAGGCGCATCCGCCGCATCAAAACATACTGCGCACGCCCATATTGACCTGCCAATTCTGCCGCATCGTGTGCATCGAAGACCTTTGCGCCTCAAAATAAA
>NZ_JBLRPR010000019.1:0-12496 GCF_047915665.1 Neisseria sp. LACPHL-SPEC-2024-00856 | reverse complement strand
TTGAGCCGACATAGATGAACCGGAACCTCCACCCGCACACGCTGTTAGCCCCATAGAGGCAATAGCAGCAATAACAAGTTTATTCATTACTGATTGAGATACTTTCATTTAGACTCCCCAAACTTTATTAAAAAACTTAAGCTTTAAGTCTGGAAATTCTACCCCCCCCCCCCCGCAAAATTCTTAAAGCATTTTTGCAATATTTAACACAATAACCTTCGGATTTAACTCGTTCTATTCGATGCATGATTTGGCGGCACGAAGATATGGAACGCTTATCGGGCTTATATCCACACGCCTCAAAATGACGAAAACACTTGTTTTTGCCTTAATCGGATAAAGAAAAACCGCAAGCTTAAAGCTTGCGGTTTTGTATTGAATAAACGCACCAAAGATTATTCATCCGTTACTTGGGTTTCAGCAGTCTCCTGCTCCACCTCTTGCCATTGTTGATGACGGCTGCGGTGGTAAGTCAAACCGGTACCGGCAGGAATCAAGCGACCGACGATGACGTTTTCTTTCAAACCACGCAATTCGTCTTGTTTGCCCATGATGGCGGCTTCGGTCAGAACGCGGGTGGTTTCTTGGAACGATGCGGCAGAAATGAAGCTGTCGGTAGACAGGGAGGCTTTGGTAATACCCAGCAATACGTTTTCGTAACGCGCCGGCTCTTTGCCTTCTTCCAAAGCTTTTTCATTGGCAGCCATCACATCGCCGCGTTCGACCTGCTCTCCGGTAATGAATTCAGTTTCGCCTGAATCGACAATATTCACACGGCGCAGCATTTGACGGATGATGACTTCGATGTGTTTATCGGAAATCTTCACACCTTGAAGACGGTAAACCTCTTGCACCTCTTGAACGATATAACGCGCCAGTGCTTCGATACCTTGCAGACGCAGAATATCATGCGGATCAACCGCTCCGTCCACAATGGTTTCGCCTCGGTTTACCACTTGACCATCGTGTACCAGAATTTGTTTCTCTTTGGAAATCAAAGTCTCGTATGCTACACCGTCCACATCGGTGATAATCAGACGTTGCTTGCCTTTGGTCTCTTTGCCGAAGGAAACGGTACCGGTAATTTCCGCCAACATACCTGCATCTTTCGGCACACGTGCTTCAAACAGCTCGGCAACGCGCGGCAGACCACCGGTAATGTCGCGGGTTTTGGAAGAGGCTTGCGGAATACGCGCCAATACGTCGCCTTTACCGATTTCCTGACCTTCGCGTACGGTAATCACCGCACCAACGGGGAATGCCATCGAAACCGGAGTGGACGTACCGGGAATACAGATTTCCACGCCGTTTTCATCCAACAATTTTACAGTCGGACGCAGCAGTTTGGATGCACTGCTGGAGCGGCGTTTGCCGTCGATCACTACCAAAGTGGACAAACCGGTTACATCATCAGTTTGTTTGGCAACGGTTACACCCTCTTCCACGTTTTCGAATTTCACCAAACCTGCGTGTTCGGTAATCATCGGACGGGTATGCGGATCCCAAGTTGCCAAGGTTTGACCGGCTTTAATGGCCATACCGTCTTGTACCAGCAGGATGGCACCGTAAGGTACTTTGTGGCGTTCGCGTTCACGGCCGATGTCATCATGAATCACGACTTCGCAAGAGCGGCCGATGACAACCAATTCGCCTTTGTTGTTGGCAACATAACGCATTTGGCTGCTGAATCGTGCCGTACCGTTGGATTTGGCTTCGACTTGGCTGGCTGCTGCCGCACGGGATGCCGCACCACCGATGTGGAACGTACGCATAGTCAGCTGGGTACCCGGTTCGCCGATTGATTGGGCGGCAATCACGCCGACTGCCTCGCCGGCATTGACCAGTTTGCCGCGCGCCAAGTCGCGGCCGTAACAGTGCGCGCACAAACCGTGACGGGTTTTACAAGTAATCGGAGTACGGACTTTGACTTCATCGACACCGGATTGGTCAATCAAATCCACCAGTTTTTCAGTCAACAACGTACCGGCTTCAACCAAGGTTTCGCCACTTGACGGATCGATAACGTCAGACGCGGTAACACGGCCCAAAATACGATCGCGCAATGCTTCAATCACATCACCGCCTTGTACCACTGCCTTCATCACAAAGCCGTCTGAAGTGCCGCAATCGTCTTCAACAACCACCAAGTCTTGAGTTACGTCTACCAGACGACGGGTCAGGTAACCGGAGTTCGCGGTTTTCAATGCGGTATCCGCCAAACCCTTACGCGCACCGTGGGTCGCAATAAAGTATTGCAATACGGTCAGGCCTTCGCGGAAGTTTGAGGTAATCGGCGTTTCAATAATCGAGCCGTCCGGTTTTGCCATCAAACCGCGCATACCGGACAACTGTTTAATCTGAGCCGCAGAACCACGGGCACCGGAGTCGGCCATCATATAGATGGAGTTGAATGACTCTTGATCGACTTCGTTGCCGTCACGGTCGATAACTTTTTGTTTGGACAAGTTGTCCATCATCGCTTTAGCGATTTTATCGCCGGCACGACCCCAAATATCCACCACTTTGTTGTAGCGTTCACCGTTGGTGACCAAACCTTGACGGTATTGGTCTTCGATTTCTTTAACTTCGGCATTGGCTTCAGCCAACAAGGCTGCTTTTTCTTTCGGGATTTCCATATCGTCAACGGCAATGGAAATACCGCCTTTAGCTGCGAATCCGAAACCGGTATACATCAAGTGGTCGGCGAAGATAACCGTATCGCGCAAACCGCACAAGCGGAACGATGCGTTAATCAGTTTAGAAATTTCTTTTTTCTTCAACGCCTTATTGACATACTCAAACGGCAGTCCTTTCGGCAGGATTTCGCTCAACAATGCGCGGCCTACGGTTGTTTCGTAACGGTTAACGACAGGCTCGAATTCGCCGGCTTCGTTTTTCACCCATTCGCGCAGACGCACGGTAATTTTCGTACCCAGCTCGACCTGTTTGGTATGGTACGCACGATGCACTTCTTTCACATCGGCAAACAGGCTGCCTTCGCCTTTGGCATTGATACGGTCGCGGGTCATGTAGTACAGACCCAATACGATATCTTGAGAAGGTACGATGATTGGTTCGCCGTTGGCTGGAGACAATACGTTGTTTGAAGCCAGCATCAGCGTGCGTGCTTCCATTTGTGCTTCCAAGCTCAATGGAACGTGTACAGCCATTTGGTCACCGTCAAAGTCGGCGTTAAATGCGGCACACACCAATGGGTGCAACTGAATCGCTTTACCTTCAATCAGGATAGGTTCAAACGCCTGAATACCCAAACGGTGCAGGGTTGGTGCACGGTTCAGCATAATCGGATGTTCGCGGATCACTTCTTCCAAGATATCCCATACTTCAGGTACTTCTTGCTCTACCAATTTTTTCGCAGCTTTAACGGTAGAAGCCAAACCTTGTTTTTCCAATTTATGGAAAATGAACGGTTTGAACAGTTCCAAAGCCATTTTTTTCGGCAGACCGCATTGGTGCAGACGCAGGTATGGGCCTACGGTAATCACGGAACGACCGGAGTAGTCCACACGTTTACCCAGCAGGTTTTGACGGAAGCGGCCGCCCTTACCTTTAATCATGTCTGCCAATGATTTCAGCGGACGTTTGTTGGCGCCGGTCATGGCTTTACCGCGACGGCCGTTATCCAACAGCGAGTCGACCGCTTCTTGCAACATACGTTTTTCGTTGCGGACGATGATGTCGGGCGCGTGCAGTTCCAGCAGGCGTTTCAGACGGTTGTTACGGTTGATGACGCGGCGGTACAAATCGTTCAAATCGGAAGTGGCAAAACGACCGCCGTCCAGCGGAACCAAAGGACGCAAATCAGGCGGCAATACCGGCAGCACGTCCATAATCATCCACTCCAGCTTCATACCGGAACGGTGGAAGGCTTCCAATACTTTCAAGCGTTTGGCGATTTTTTTGATTTTGGTGTCAGAACCGGTCGATTCCAACTCTTGGCGCAGGATTTCGATTTCGCCCGCTACATTCAAGGTACGCAGCAATTCGCGGATACCTTCCGCACCCATTTTGGCATCGAAATCGTCGCCGTATTCGTCCAGCTTGTTGTAGTAATCGTCTTCAGTCAGCAATTGACGACGTTGCAACGGAGTCATGCCGGGATCGGTTACCACAAATGCTTCAAAGTACAATACGCGTTCGATATCGCGCAAAGTCATGTCCAATACCATACCCAAGCGGGAAGGCAGAGATTTCAAGAACCAGATGTGTGCAACTGGTGCTGCCAATTCGATATGCCCCATGCGTTCGCGGCGTACTTTGGACAGGGTCACTTCTACGCCACATTTTTCACAGGTTACACCTTTAAATTTCAAGCGTTTATATTTTCCGCACAAGCATTCGTAGTCTTTAACCGGACCAAAGATTTTGGCGCAGAACAAACCGTCGCGCTCAGGTTTGAACGTACGGTAGTTGATGGTTTCAGGTTTTTTAACTTCGCCATAAGACCATGAGCGGATGGTTTCGGGAGAGGCAATACCGATTTTGATGGCATCAAACTCTTCTTCCATGCCGGCAGTTTGCAACGGATTAAATAAGTTCAACAAATTCATTTTTGCTCCTTGAAGGAAGTATTTTTACCGCATGGCGGATTTTCGATATTGGGAAACGGTACTTTTGATTTCAGACGGCCTAAATGCCGATTGCTTCATTCTTATTCTGAAACCGCTTTTTCAGACGGCCTTAAAAGGCCGTCTGAAAACTTCTGCTTAGTAGCGTTCCAAATCGATATCCAAGCCCAGTGAGCGAATCTCTTTAACCAATACGTTGAAGGATTCGGGCATACCGGCATCGATTTTGTGTTCGCCTTTGACGATGTTCTCGTACATTTTGGTACGGCCGTTCACGTCGTCAGACTTCACAGTCAGCATCTCTTGCAGCGTGTATGCCGCACCGTATGCTTCCAATGCCCAAACCTCCATCTCGCCGAAACGTTGTCCGCCGAACTGGGCTTTACCGCCCAGAGGCTGTTGGGTAACCAGACTGTACGGACCGGTAGAACGGGCGTGCATTTTTTCGTCAACCAAGTGGTGCAGTTTCAGATAGTGCATCACACCGACTGTAACCTTGCGGTCAAATGCTTCACCGGAACGACCGTCATACAGCGTGATTTGGGTTTTACTGTCGTTGAAGCCCAATTTTTCGACTTCAGGATCGTCGCTCGGATAAGCCAAGTTCAGCATTTCGCGGATTTCGGATTCTTTCGCACCGTCAAACACCGGCGAAGCGAAAGATGCGCCTTTACGCAGGTTGGAAGCCAATTCGATGATTTCTTCATCTGTCAGGCTGTCCAAATCTTCTTTCTTACCGCTACCGTTGTAGAGCTTGTTCAAGAACTCGCGCAGCTCGCCGGCTTTGCGTTGCTCTTTCAGCATACGGTCGATGCGTTCGCCGATACCTTTTGCCGCCCAACCCAAGTGAACTTCCAAAATCTGACCGATGTTCATACGGGAAGGTACGCCCAACGGGTTCAGTACGATGTCTACCGGACGGCCGTCAGCCATGTACGGCATGTCTTCCACAGGCAGAATGCGCGATACCACACCTTTGTTACCGTGGCGGCCCGCCATTTTGTCCCCGGCTTGCAGACGGCGTTTGATGGCGATAAATACTTTCACCATTTTTTGTACGCCCGGTTGCAGCTCGTCGCCCTGGGTCAGTTTTTTCTTCTTGATCTCATACAACTCATCCGCTTCTTCGCGTTTTTGTTGCAGGCTCAATTTAATCAGTTCCAACTGCTTGGCCAAATCTTCGTCAGCCAGACGGATATCGAACCAATCGTGTTTACTCGGCAAACCTGCCAGATATTCAGTCGTGATTTCACTGCCTTTAGCCAGCTTCATCGGGCCGCCGTTGGCTTTCTGTCCGACAATCATACGCTCGATACGGTCGAATGCGTCATTATCGAAAATACGCAACTGGTCGCTCAAATCCAAACGGTAGCGTTTCAACTCGGAATCGATAATGGATTGGGCGCGTTTGTCGCGTTGGATGCCTTCGCGGGTAAAGACTTGAACGTCGATAACCGTACCGCTCATACCGGTAGGCATACGCAATGAAGTATCTTTTACGTCAGATGCTTTTTCGCCGAAGATGGCGCGCAGCAGTTTTTCTTCAGGAGTCAGTTGGGTTTCACCTTTGGGCGTTACTTTGCCTACCAGCACATCGCCGGCTTCTACTTCTGCACCGATATATACGATGCCGGATTCATCCAAACGGTTTTGCATACGCTCGGACAAGTTCGGAATATCTCGGGTAATGTCTTCCGCACCCAGCTTGGTATCGCGGGCAACGACATTCAATTCCTCAATGTGAATCGAAGTGTAACGATCATCCGCAGCCACTTTTTCTGAAATCAGAATCGAGTCTTCATAGTTGTAACCGTTCCATGGCATGAAGGCGATGGTCATGTTTTGACCCAAAGCCAATTCGCCCAAATCGGTAGACGCACCGTCGGCCACCAAGTCGCCGCGTTGCAACACGTCGCCTGCTTTTACGGCCGGACGTTGGTTGATGTTGGTAGATTGGTTGGAACGGGTGAATTTAACCAAGTTGTAAATATCGACACCCACTTCGCCGGCAGTCGCTTCGTCGTCATGGACACGGATCACAACGCGGTTGGCATCGACATACTCGACCACGCCGCCTCGGCGGGCAACGATTGCAGTAGCAGAGTCAACGGCAACGGAACGCTCGATACCGGTACCGACCATCGGTTTTTCAGGGCGCAGGCAAGGTACGGCCTGACGTTGCATGTTGGCACCCATCAATGCGCGGTTCGCGTCATCATGTTCCAAGAACGGAATCAGGGATGCTGCAACGGATACCACTTGACCGGTTGCCACGTCCATATATTGGACGCGGTCGGGCGTTGCCATAATGGTTTCGCCTTTTTCACGACAGGTAACCAAATCGCCAATCAGATTGCCGTCTGAATCCAAATCGGCATTCGCCTGTGCAATCACATAGCGGCCTTCTTCGATGGCAGACAAGTAATCGATTTCCTCGGTTACTTTGCCGTCGATAACGCGGCGGTAAGGCGTTTCCAAGAAACCGTAATCATTGGTACGCGCGTAAACGGACAATGAGTTGATCAAACCGATGTTCGGACCTTCAGGCGTTTCAATAGGACATACGCGGCCGTAGTGGGTCGGATGCACGTCCCGCACCTCGAAGCCGGCACGTTCGCGGGTCAAACCACCCGGGCCCAATGCAGATACACGGCGTTTATGGGTTACTTCAGACAAGGGGTTGGTCTGATCCATAAACTGACTCAATTGGCTGGAGCCGAAGAATTCTTTGATGGCGGCAGAAACGGGTTTCGCATTAATCAAGTCGTGCGGCATCAAGTTTTCTGATTCCGCCTGATTCAAACGTTCTTTTACGGCACGTTCCACACGGGCCAAACCGCTGCGGAATTGGTTTTCAGTCAGCTCGCCTACCGAACGTACTCGGCGGTTGCCCAAGTGATCGATATCGTCCACTTCACCATGGCCGTTACGCAACTCGACCAAAGTCGCAATCGAGGCAACAATATCTTCGACGCTCAGGACATAACCGCCTTTTTCGGCAGCACCGGCAAACGTTTCATTCAGCAGGCGACCGTACCAAGAGTTTTGTTGAGCTTCGGACAGTTTTTGTTCGTATGTGCGCGTATTAAATTTCATACGGCCTACGCGGGACAGATCATAGCTGTCTTCACTGAAGAACAAGCGGTTAAACAATTGCTCGACCGCCTCTTCGGTGGGCGGTTCGCCCGGACGCATCATACGGTAAATCGCAACACGAGCCGCCTGCCGGCCGGCAGTCTCATCCGTACGCAAGGTATTGGAGATATAAGCACCCTGATCCAGCTCATTGATATAAAGGGTCGTAATTTCTTTTACGCCGTTAATATCAAATTTGGCCAACAACTCTTCTGTAATTTCATCATTGGCAGAAGCCAATACCTCACCAGTTTCCGAATCAATCAGATCGACAGCCAATGCTTTGCCCAGCAGGCTTTCCGGTTCTACATCCAAACGGGTCAGGCCTGCATTGGTAATATCACGGATATTTTTCGCAGTAATGCGCTTACCTTTGGCAACCAATACATTGCCTTCTTTATCCAAGATATCGACCTTGGCAGTTTCGCCTTTCAGACGGCCTGCGACCAAATCGGTTTGAACACCGTTTGGAGACAAATAGAACGTTTCTTTGTCGTAGAAAATATCCAAGATTTGCTCATTGTTGTAGCCCAAAGCCTTCAACAAAATCGTTACCGGCATTTTACGGCGGCGGTCGATACGGAAATACAGCAAATCTTTCGGATCAAATTCAAAATCCAACCATGAACCACGGTAGGGAATGATGCGGGCGGAGAATAACAATTTGCCGGAAGAGTGCGTCTTACCTTTGTCATGCTCGAAGAATACGCCGGGCGAACGGTGCAACTGGGAAACAATCACACGCTCAGTACCGTTAATCACAAACGAACCGCTCGGGGTCATCAACGGAATTTCGCCCATATACACTTCGTTTTCACGAACTTCTTTTACCGTCGGTTTAGATGCTTCCTTATCCAAAATCACCAAACGGATACGCGCGCGCAAGGGGGCTGCATAAGTGATTCCGCGTAACTGACATTCGGGAATATCGAACAAAGGCTCGCCCAATGTGTAATGCACAAACTCCAATCGCGCATAACCGTTATGGCTCACAATCGGGAAAATAGAATTAAATGCCGCCTGCAGACCGTCATCGGTACGTTTGTCAAAAGCATTTTCCAGCTGCAAAAACTTCGCATAAGAATCAATTTGGGTTGCCAGCAGGAAAGGAACATCTAAAACATTCTCTCGCTTTGCAAAACTCTTACGGATACGTTTTTTCTCGGTAAACGAATAGCTCATATACACTCCGAAAAGCAATTTTAAATAATAGGCCGTCTGAAACAACGGTATGCATCAATTTAATATTTACATTTATTTGCAATGATTTTATAAAGACTATGCAAATAAATGTAAACAATGCTTGATACTTATTTTAAGAAGCAAAATAAGGCTGGCAGAAAACTGCCAGCCTTCATAGGAAGCATCAAATTATTTGATTTCGACTTTAGCGCCGGCTTCTTCCAGTTGTTTTTGGATGTCTTCAGCTTCAGCTTTAGAAACACCTTCTTTCAGAGTTTTAGGTGCACCGTCAACGATGTCTTTAGCTTCTTTCAGACCCAAACCAGTGATAGCGCGGACAACTTTAATCACGCCAACTTTTTGATCACCGGCAGAAACCAAAACGACATCAAATTCGGTTTTTTCTTCAGCAGCGGCAGCACCGGCACCAGCAGGACCTGCAACTGCAACAGCAGCAGCAGAAACACCGAATTTTTCTTCAAAAGCTTTAACCAGGTCATTCAGTTCCATTACGGTCAAAGAACCAACTGCTTCCAAAATGTCTTCTTTAGTAATAGCCATGCTATTTTACTCCAAATATTGTATTAAAAAATAATTGATTAACAGAAACAAAATCGATTAAGCGGCTTCTTCGCCGGCTTTTTTCTCTGCCAAAGCAGCCAAACCGCGCGCAAAGCCCGATACAGGAGCTTGCATAACGAACAACAGTTTGGACAACAGCTCTTCGCGGCTCGGAATAGAAGCCAACTCAGCAACCTGAGCAGCATTCATTACTTCGCCATTGTAAGAACCAGCTTTAACGACAATTTTGTCATCTTTTTTCGCGAATTGGTGCAACACTTTAGCAGCAGCAACAGCATCTTCAGAAGCAGCGTAAACCAACGGACCAACCATTTGATCGGCCAATTCTGCAAATGAAGTACCTTGCACTGCACGACGAGCCAAAGTATTTTTCAGAACGCGCAAATAAACGCCTTCTTTACGTGCATTTGCACGAAGCTCAGTCATACTGGAAACACTGATACCGCGATATTCAGCGACTACGAGGGTTTGAGCGTTAGCAATTGCCGCGCTAATTTCCTCGACCGCCACTTTCTTGGTTTCAATATTGAGACTCAAGGTCTACCTCCCACTGTTTATAAACAGGATACCAAAACGATATCCCACCAGCGCGGTAACCTAAAAAGACATCTTACAAGCAATCTTGCAATGTGTTTCAGGACTACCGTCTGCGCAGGGCAGTTACGATTAAATCTTACGATCCCTACGGTCTTGGACATCTACTTAATTTTAAGTAGCCCAAATTCAAGCAGCCCAAAAAACCAAACTGCTTGAAAATTCCTTAAGATTAGTTATTTACGCTTGATGTATCAACGCGAATACCCAAACCCATGGTGCTAGACACAGCAACTTTTTTCAAATACTGACCTTTAGCGGCAGCAGGCTTGGCTTTAACGATAGCATCCAGCAACGCATCAAAGTTCTCTTTCAAATCAACTTCAGCAAATGAAGCACGACCAATCGTTGCATGAACAATACCTGCCTTGTCGGTACGATACTGCACTTGACCTGCTTTTGCATTTTCTACTGCTTCAGCAACGTTAGGAGTAACAGTACCTACTTTAGGGTTTGGCATCAAGCCTCGAGGACCCAAAATAGTACCCAACTGACCAACAATACGCATTGCATCGGGAGAAGCAATAACAACATCAAAGTTTAGATTGCCTGCTTTGATTTCAGCAGCCAAATCTTCGAAACCGACGATATCTGCACCAGCTTCTTTAGCAGCTTCTGCATTTGCACCTTGAGTAAATACAGCCACACGGGTTATCTTACCGGTACCTTTAGGCAGAACGACTGAACCACGGATAACTTGGTCAGATTTACGAGGATCAACGCCCAAGTTGAAAGATACGTCAACAGACTCGTCAAATTTAGCGGTAGCAGCTTTCTTAACCAAAGCAATTGCTTCGTCGATTGCGTACAGTTTGTTAGTTTCAACAGAAGAGCGAAGAGCTTTCAAGCGTTTAGATACTTTGGCCATTATACAACACCCTCCACGTCCAAGCCCATTGAGCGAGCAGAACCTGCTATAGTACGAACAGCCGCATCCAAGTCAGCAGCAGTCAAATCAGGCTCTTTAGTTTTAGCAATTTCTTCCAACTGAGCACGGGTCAATTTACCCACTTTATTGGTCAGAGGATTAGAACTACCTTTTTGCAAACCAGCAGCTTTTTTCAACAAGATAGAAGCTGGCGGGGTTTTCATCACAAATGTGAACGATTTATCTGCAAATGCAGTAATCACAACCGGAATCGGCAAGCCAGGCTCCATACCTTGGGTTGCAGCATTGAATGCCTTACAAAATTCCATAATATTCAAACCGCGCTGACCCAAAGCGGGACCAACCGGAGGAGATGGATTGGCTTTACCTGCAGGAATTTGCAGTTTAATATAGCCGATAATTTTCTTTGCCACTTAACGGACTCCTAAAAACGGGTAAGACGCGGAACCATTTCCGCTCCCCAAGTTAATTTTTGATTTTATCCTCTTATTGCTTTTTTTTCAAGTATAAAAATCAGTTAATCTTTTCAACCTGGCCAAATTCCAGCTCAACAGGTGTTTCTCTACCAAATATCTGAACAGACACGCGTAACTTATTCCGTTCATAATTGACCTCCTCAACCACACCGTTGAAATCCGCAAACGGCCCTTCATTTACACGAACCTGTTGACCGACCTCAAATTCAACTTTTGGTTTCGGCTTCTCTATGCCGGTCTGAACCTGCTGTAAAATAATTTCAGCCTCTCTCTGACTAATCGGCGTGGGTCTATTAGCCCTCCCTCCAATAAAACCGGAAACACGGGGAGTGCTTTTTACAAGATGCCAAGAGTCATCTGTCATTTCCATCTCAACTAGCACATAACCAGGATATGACTTTCTTTCACTAATAGTCTTACGACCATTGCGGATATCAACAACTTTCTCTACAGGCACCAGAATTTGTCCGAAATAATCTCCCATCTCCTCACGGGCAATTCGCTCTTCCAATGTTCGTTGGACATTCTTCTCAAACCCCGAATACGCCTGTACAACATACCATTTTTTCGACATCTCAACCTTCCCTTCTCAGCAATACATCAAAAAATAACCACGAAATTGCTGTATCTGCCGCATAGATAAATATAGAAAGCACAGCAACAAACACTATAACAAATACAGTCATTCTGACAGCATCTTCACGCTTAGGCCAAACCACCTTTTTGAGTTCGGACCAAGAATTTGAGAAATATGTAAAAAAACCTTCCTTACCGGAATCAGATGCAGATTCTTTATCTTGAACAACCAGTTGATCCACTTTAACGTTCTTTTTTTCAGGCGTATGTTCTGTCATATTATTTATCCATCATAGTATCTGTCTATTCTCAATCCATGCAAATGGCAAGAGAGTTTACTAAATAACAAATACAAAAAAATTAACCGACACAAGGCCGGTTAATTTTTTATTTGGCAGGCCAAGAGGGTCTCGAACCCCCAACCCTCGGTTTTGGAGACCGATACTCTACCAATTGAGCTATTGGCCTCTAAA
>NZ_JBLRPR010000018.1:0-13208 GCF_047915665.1 Neisseria sp. LACPHL-SPEC-2024-00856 | reverse complement strand
GAAAAAGACCTGCGCTATATCGGGGAATGAATCGACGCAAAGGAAATGCCGTCTGAACATGCGTTCGGGCGGCGTTTTTATAACAAAAACACTTCATGGCGGTTGGTTTTATGCCTGTCTAAGTTTTTGTGTCGTGCATACCTGAAGATTTCAGACGGCATCGGTTTATGCTGTCTGAAAAGTGTATTCCGTTTCAGTTTGTAAGCTATGGCAGTCTGTTTGTCTTGTGTTTTGCGCAATTGCCCTTATTTTGAGCCGTGATTTTATTTTGAATTAGATGAAAAAATGAGTAATCAAGATTTTTATGCGACGCTGGGTGTGGCAAGAACAGCTACCGATGATGAGATTAAAAAAGCCTACCGGAAATTGGCGATGAAATACCATCCCGACCGCAATCCTGACAATAAAGAGGCGGAAGAGAAGTTTAAAGAAGTACAAAAGGCGTATGAAACTTTGTCCGACAAGGAAAAGCGCGCTATGTACGACCAGTATGGTCATGCGGCGTTTGAAGGCGGCGGACAGGGGGGCTTCGGAGGGTTTGGCGGATTTGGCGGTGCGCAGGGTTTTGACTTTGGGGATATTTTCAGCCAAATGTTTGGAGGCGGTTCAGGGCGCGCCCAGCCTGATTATCAGGGTGAGGACGTTCAAGTCGGTATCGAAATCACGCTTGAAGAAGCCGCAAAAGGTGTGAAGAAACGCATCAATATTCCGACTTATGAAGCGTGTGATGTCTGTAACGGCAGTGGCGCGAAACCGGGGACATCCCCGGAAACCTGCCCGACTTGCAAAGGTTCGGGTACGGTGCACATCCAGCAGGCGATTTTCCGTATGCAGCAGACTTGTCCGACCTGCCACGGTGCGGGCAAACACATTAAAGAACCTTGCGTCAAATGCCGTGGCGCGGGGCAGAATAAGGCGGTCAAGACGGTGGAAGTCAATATTCCCGCCGGTATCGATGACGGGCAGCGTATCCGTTTGAGCGGTGAAGGCGGGCCGGGTATGCACGGTGCGCCTGCCGGCGACCTGTATGTAACCGTCCGCATTCGGGCGCATAAGATTTTCCAACGCGACGGTCTGGATTTGCATTGCGAACTGCCGATTAGTTTTGCCACGGCTGCTTTGGGCGGTGAGTTGGAAGTACCGACTTTGGATGGCAAGGTCAAGCTCACCGTCCCCAAAGAAACCCAAACCGGCAGGAGGATGCGCGTGAAGGGCAAGGGTGTCAAATCTTTACGCAGCAGCGCGACCGGCGATTTGTACTGCCATATTGTTGTCGAAACACCTGTCAATTTGACCGACCGCCAGAAAGAGCTTTTGGAAGAATTTGAGCGGATTTCTACCGGCTTGGAAAATCAAACACCGCGTAAGAAATCGTTTTTAGACAAGCTTCGCGATTTGTTTGATTGATTTTAAGGTTCGGAAACAAGCGGCTGTATCGGGGAACCTCCCTGATACGGCTGTTTTTGTTTGCTTGAAAATAGTTTTTATTTTCAAGGGAGTACGAGATAGGATTGGATAACTGTTTTTAACTGTTCTTTTTAAAACTTGACATTATGACATATTGCCAACAATATGCGGGAATCTGTTGTCAAAGGAAGAATAATGAATAAATCTTTATCCGGTTCGGTAGAAGAATACCGCGAACTGACGCTCCGAGGCATGATACTCGGTGCATTGATTACTGTAATTTTTACTGCGTCCAACGTTTACCTCGGTTTGAAAGTCGGACTGACCTTTGCCTCGTCGATTCCGGCGGCGGTGATTTCGATGGCGGTTTTAAAGTTTTTCAAAGGCAGCAATATTTTGGAAAACAATATGGTGCAGACCCAAGCCTCGGCGGCGGGTACGCTTTCGACCATTATTTTTGTCCTACCCGGTTTGTTGATGGCGGGCTACTGGAGCGGTTTCCCGTTCTGGCAGACGACGCTTTTATGTATTGCCGGCGGGATTTTGGGGGTGATTTTCACCATTCCGCTGCGTTACGCGATGGTGGTGAAAAGCGATTTGCCTTATCCGGAAGGCGTGGCGGCTGCTGAAATTTTGAAAGTGGGCGGCCATGAAGAAGGGGATGACCGTCAGGGCGGCAGCGGCATCAAAGAGCTGGCGGCAGGCGGCGCGTTGGCGGGATTGATGAGCTTTTGCGCCGGAGGTCTGCGCGTGATTGCCGACAGTGCGAGTTATTGGTTTAAAAGCGGTACGGCGATTTTCCAACTGCCGATGGGCTTTTCACTGGCATTGTTGGGCGCGGGCTATTTGGTCGGACTGACGGGCGGCATCGCCATCCTGTTGGGCATTTCGATTGCTTGGGGCATTGCCGTGCCGTATTTCTCCTCACACATTCCGCAACCTTCCGATATGGAAATGGCGGCGTTTGCGATGAAGCTGTGGAAGGAAAAAGTGCGTTTTATCGGTGCGGGGACTATCGGTATCGCAGCGGTTTGGACGCTTTTGATGCTGCTCAAGCCGATGGTGGAAGGCATGAAGATGTCGTTCAAGAGTTTTGGCGGCGGCGCGCCTGCTGCGGAACGCGCTGAACAGGATTTGTCGCCTAAAGCCATGATTTTCTGGGTATTGTCTATGATGTTTATTCTAGGCGTGTCGTTTTACCACTTTATCGGCGATTCGCACATTACGGGCGGCATGGCTTGGCTTTTAGTGGTCGTTTGCACGCTTTTGGCTTCCGTCATCGGCTTTTTGGTCGCCGCCGCCTGCGGTTATATGGCGGGTTTGGTCGGCTCGTCTTCCAGCCCGATTTCCGGCGTGGGCATCGTTTCCATTGTTATCATTTCGCTGGTTTTATTGGTTGTGGGCGAATCAGGCGGTTTGATGGCGGATGAAGCCAACCGCAAATTCTTACTGGCGTTGACGCTTTTCTGCGGATCGGCAGTAATCTGCGTCGCTTCGATCTCCAATGACAACCTGCAAGACTTGAAAACCGGCTACCTGCTCAAAGCCACACCTTGGCGGCAGCAAGTCGCCCTGATTATTGGCTGCATCGTCGGTGCGCTGGTTATTTCGCCCGTGTTGGAACTGCTTTACGAAGCCTACGGCTTTACCGGCGCAATGCCGCGCGAAGGCATGGATGCGGCGCAGGCTTTGGCAGCCCCTCAAGCGACTTTGATGACGACCATCGCGTCGGGCATTTTCGCCCACAACCTTGAATGGGTCTACATCTTTACCGGCATCGCGATTGGCGCGGTATTAATCGTCGTCGATTTGGTGTTGAAAAAATCATCAGGCGGTAAACTTGCCCTGCCCGTCCTTGCGGTCGGTATGGGTATTTATCTGCCACCGTCCGTCAATATGCCCATCGTGGCAGGTGCAGTGTTGGCGGCGGTGCTGAAACACATCATCGGTAAAAAAGCGGAAAACCGTGAAGGCCGTCTGAAAAACGCCGAGCGCATCGGAACCTTGTTCTCCGCCGGCCTGATTGTCGGTGAAAGCCTGATTGGTGTGATTATGGCGTTTATTATTGCCTTCTCCGTGACCAACGGCGGCTCGGACGCGCCGCTTGCGTTGAATCTGCAAAACTGGGATGCCGCCGCCTCATGGTTGGGCTTGGCGTTCTTCGTTACCGGGATGTTTTTCTTTGCACAGCGCGTACTGAAGGCGGGTAGGTAGGCTGTTAGAAAAAATGCCGTCTGAAACGTTCAGACGGCATTTTTTATCGGGAAAGCGTAAGGCGGAGCTTTTCAGCTTGCGCCCATGCTTTACCGGCAAGATCTTTGGGCGACAGCAGCGGCTCGGTTTGAAGCGGCCAGTCTATGCCTATTGCCGGGTCGTTCCATATTAAAACCTGTTCGGCTTCCGGCTTGTAATAGTCTGTGCATTTGTAGGTAAGTTCGGCCGTGTCGCTCAAAACGTAAAAACCGTGTGCGAAGCCTTCGGGTATCCAAAGCTGGTATTGGTTTTGCGCCGACAGGGTTGCGCCTGCCCATTTGCCGAAAGTCGGCGAACCTTCTCGCATATCGACGGCCACGTCGAATACTTCGCCGACAACTACGCGTACGAGTTTGCCTTGTGTGTTTTCGGTTTGGTAGTGCAGGCCGCGCAATACGCCTTTGCTGGATTTGGAGTGGTTTTCCTGCACGAAAGTTCGATCAGCAATATTTTCTTTGAACCACCCGTCGCGGAAGGTTTCCATAAAAAAGCCGCGCCCGTCTTTGAATACTTGCGGTTTTAAAAGTTTTACGTCGGGGAGGGCGGTGTCGATGATGTTCATGATTTTCTCTGTATGCCGTCTGAAGAAAGTGGTTCAGACGGCATTTATTTGCCGATCAGGCGCAGCAGGTATTGCCCGTAGGCGGTTTTTTCCAAAGGCTTTGCCCGTGTTTCCACATTTTTTTTCGTCAGCCAGCCGTTGCGCCAAGCGATTTCTTCCAGGCAGGCGATGTGCAGGTTTTGGATGTTTTGCACGGTTTGGACGAATGAAGCGGCTTCGTGCAGGCTCTCGTGGGTGCCGGTGTCCAACCACGCGAAACCGCGTCCTAAGATTTGGACGGAGAGCGAGCCGTCTTCCAAATACATCCGGTTGAGGTCGGAGATTTCCAATTCGCCGCGTGCGGACGGTTTGAGCTGTTTGGCGAACTCGACGGCGCGGTTGTCGTAGAAGTACAAGCCGGTTACCGCCCAATCGGATTTGGGCTGTTGCGGTTTCTCTTCGATGGAAACGGCGCGGAAGTTTTCGTCAAATCCAACCACGCCGAAACGTTCGGGGTTTTTGACCTGATAAGCAAACACGGTTGCGCCGTGCGTTTGCGCTGCCGCCTGTTTCAATGTTTGCGTAAACGACTGACCGTAAAAAATATTGTCGCCCAAAACCAAGCAAACATTGTCGTTGCCGATAAATTCTTCGCCGATGATAAATGCCTGTGCCAAGCCGTCCGGACTGGGTTGCACGGCATAACTGATGGAAATGCCGAAATCGCTGCCGTCGCCAAGCAGGCGTTTGAAAGAGGCGTTGTCTTCAGGCGCGGTAATCACCAAAATGTCGCGGATTCCCGCCAGCATCAAAACCGACAAGGGGTAATAAATCATCGGTTTGTCGTACACGGGCAGGAGCTGTTTGGATACGCCGCGCGTGATGGGGTAGAGGCGCGTGCCGCTGCCGCCTGCCAGTATGATGCCTTTCATCTTTTCTTTCTTCCTTTGCGATGGGTTTTCAGACGGCATTGCGTCGGGATGCCGTCTGAAAACTATTTGCCTGTACCTAAACGTTCCAAACGGTAGCTACCGTTCAATACGTTTTGCCACCAGGTTTTGTTGTCCAAATACCATTGCACGGTTTTACGGAGGCCGGATTCAAAGGTTTCCTGCGGTTTCCAGCCTAGTTCCCTACTGATTTTGGCTGCATCAATGGCGTAGCGCACATCGTGGCCGGGGCGGTCTGGGATAAAGGTAATCAAATCTTCATAACGTGCCACCCCCGCCGGTTTTTCAGGAACAAGCTCTTCCAGCAGGGCGCAGATGGTTTTGACGACTTCAATATTGGCTTTTTCATTGTGGCCGCCGATATTGTAGGTCTCGCCGACAACGCCTTCGGTAACAACCTGATACAGCGCGCGCGCGTGGTCTTCGACAAACAGCCAGTCGCGGATTTGCATACCGTCGCCGTACACAGGCAACGGTTTGCCGGAAAGCGCGTTCAGAATCATCAAAGGAATGAGTTTTTCGGGGAATTGTCGGGGACCGTAATTATTGGAACAGTTGCTGACAATGGCGGGCAGCCCGTAAGTCCGTTGCCACGCGCGGACAAGATGATCGGAAGATGCTTTAGACGCGGCATAAGGACTGGACGGCGCGTAGGGCGCGGTTTCGGTAAACAAATCGTCTGTGCCGCCTAAATCGCCATAGACTTCATCGGTGGAAATATGGTGGAAACGGAAGGCTTCGTACTGTTCAGACGGCATTTGCTGCCAATAGGCGCGCGCAGCTTCAAGCAGATTGAATGTGCCGACGATATTGGTTTGGATAAACTCGCCTGCCGAATCGATAGAGCGGTCGACATGGCTTTCCGCAGCCAAGTGCATCACGGCATCAGGCCGGTATTGCGCGAACACGCGGTTGAGTTCGGCGCGGTCGCAAATATCCACTTGCTCAAAAGCGTAGCGGGGATTATCGGCAATGTCGGTCAGCGATTCGAGATTGCCCGCGTAGGTCAGTTTGTCGAGGTTGACGACGGAATCTTGGGTGTTTTGGATAATATGGCGGACAACGGCAGAGCCGATAAAGCCCGCGCCGCCGGTAACGAGGATGGTTTTTTTGTTTGCGGTTTGCATTTAATCCCCATATCCGTTGGGGTTGCGGCTGACCCAACGCCACGAATCCTCCATCATTTGCGCAAGGCTGCGTTTGGTTTCCCAGCCCGTCTCTTGTTTGGTATGGGACGGGTCGGCAAAGGAACACGCCAAGTCGCCGGCGCGGCGGGGTTGGATTTGATAGGGAATATTTAAGCCGGAAGCGGCTTCAAAGGCACGGATGATTTCTAAGACGGAATAGGCGCGCCCCGAACCCAAGTTGAACAAATGTACGCCGGAAAGGCCGCCTTTCGCCTTCATTGCCGCGATATGCCCTTCTGCCAAATCCATCACATGAATATAGTCGCGCATACCGGTGCCGTCGGGGGTCGGATAATCGCCGCCGAATACCGACAGTTGTGGCAGCCTGCCCGAAGCCACTTGGCAGATATAGGGCAAAAGGTTGTTGGGAACGCCGTTGGGCTGTTCCCCGATCAGACCGCTTTCGTGCGCGCCGATCGGGTTGAAATAGCGCAACAAAATCACGCTCCAGCGCGGGTCGGCCTTTTGGATGTCGGTTAACATCCGTTCCACCATCGCTTTGGATGCGCCATAAGGATTAGCGGTATCGCCCGGGCGCATATCTTCCGTATAGGGGACTTTTTCCGCATTGCCGTAAACGGTTGCCGACGAGCTGAATACGATTTTGAACACGCCTGCACGCGCCATTTCTTCCGCCAGCACCAGGCTGCCGTAAACATTATTGCCGTAATATTTCATCGGCTCGGCAACGCTTTCCCCCACTGCCTTCAAACCGGCAAAATGGATGACGGATTCGATTTCATGTTCTGAAAAAATCTGTCTCAAAACCTGACGGTCGCGGATGTCGCCCTGATAAAACGGTATGTTTCTGCCGGTAATCTGCCGAAGGCGCGGGAGGACGGCGGCAGACGAGTTGCACAGATTGTCGAGAATCACGGCATCGTAACCGGATTGGACGAGCGAGACGGCGGTATGCGAACCGATAAAGCCGGTGCCGCCGGTAATCAGGACGGTCATAAACATTCCTTTCAGATTGTATCGTGCAAAGTATATCAGTATTATCTCTATCTTTTCCAAACGATTACCCATATTGCGCCGTCGGCTTTTCAGACGGCATACGAAGGCAATTTATGAACATCACCCAAATCCTCTCCCGAGAACTCTCCGCCACTACCGCGCAAATCAATGCCGCCATTGAGCTTTTGGACGACGGCGCGACCGTCCCCTTTATTGCGCGTTACCGTAAAGAAGCCACGGGTGGGCTGGACGACACGCAGCTGCGCCAGCTTGCCGAGCGGCTGCAATACCTGCGCGAGTTGGAAGAGCGCAAAGCCGTTGTGTTAAAAAGCATTGAAGAGCAAGGCAAACTTTCAGACGACCTTAAGGCGCAAATCGAAGCCGCCGACAACAAAACCGCGCTGGAAGACCTGTATCTGCCTTACAAACCCAAACGCCGCACCAAGGCGCAAATCGCGCGCGAACACGGTTTGCAGCCGCTGGCGGACGTGTTGCTTGCCGAGCAGCCGCAGGACGTGGAAGCCGCCGCGCAAGGCTACCTGAACGAAAACGTCCCCGATATCAAAGCCGCACTGGACGGCGCGCGCGCGATTCTGATGGAGCAGTTTGCCGAAGACGCGGAACTCATCGGCACGCTGCGCAACAAGCTGTGGAACGAAGCCGAAATTCACGCGCAAGTCGTTGAAGGCAAAGAAACCGAAGGCGAAAAATTCAGCGATTATTTCGACCACCGAGAACCCGTCCGCACCATGCCCAGCCACCGCGCGCTGGCGGTTTTGCGCGGCCGCAACGAAGGCGTGTTGAACATCGCGCTCAAATACCAGCCCGACGACACGCCGATTACCCAGCAAAGCGAATACGAGCAAATCATCGCCCGCCGTTTCAAGGTTTCAGACAACCACAAATGGCTGCGCGACGCCGTGCGCCTGACTTGGCGCGCGAAAATCTTTTTGTCGTTGGAACTCGAAGCCCTAAATCGTCTGAAAGAAGCCGCCGATACCGATGCGATTACCGTGTTCGCCCGCAATCTCAAAGACTTGCTGCTCGCCGCGCCTGCCGGACGGCTGACTACTTTGGGTCTCGACCCCGGCTACCGCAACGGCGTGAAATGCGCCGTGGTGGACGACACCGGCAAGCTGCTGGATACGGTCATTGTCTATTTGCATCAAGAAAACAATATGTTGGCAACGCTGTCGCGCCTGATTAAACAGCACGGCGTGAAACTCATCGCCATCGGCAACGGCACCGCCAGCCGCGAAACCGACAAAATCGCAGGCGAACTGGTGCGCGGGATGCCGGAAATGGGGCTGCACAAAATCGTCGTGTCCGAAGCCGGCGCGTCGATTTATTCCGCATCCGAACTGGCGGCGCGCGAGTTCCCCGACTTGGACGTTTCCCTGCGCGGCGCGGTGTCCATTGCCCGCAGGCTGCAAGACCCGCTTGCTGAGTTGGTCAAAATCGACCCCAAATCCATCGGCGTGGGCCAGTATCAGCACGATGTGAACCAAAGCCAGCTCGCCAAATCGCTGGACGCGGTGGTCGAAGACTGCGTGAACGCCGTCGGCGTGGACGTGAACACCGCGTCCGCCCCGCTCTTGGCGCGGATTTCCGGTTTGAATCAAACCCTTGCCCAAAACATCGTCGCCTACCGCGATGAAAACGGCGCGTTCGACAGCCGCAAAAAATTGCTGAAAGTACCGCGTTTGGGTGAAAAAACCTTCGAGCAGGCGGCAGGCTTTTTGCGGATTAACGGCGGCACAGAGCCGCTGGACGCGAGCGCGGTGCATCCCGAAGCCTATCCCGTCGTCGCCAAAATGCTGGCGCAACAAGGCATTACCGCCGCCGAACTCATCGGCAACCGCGAGTGCGTGAAGCAAATCAAAGCGTCCGACTTCACCGACGAACGCTTCGGCCTGCCGACCATTCTGGACATTCTGTCCGAGCTGGAAAAACCCGGCCGCGACCCGCGCGGCGCGTTTCAGACGGCATCGTTTGCCGAAGGCATCCACGAAATCAGCGACTTGAAAGTCGGCATGATACTTGAAGGCGTAGTTTCCAACGTCGCCAACTTCGGCGCGTTCGTGGACATCGGCGTGCATCAGGACGGCTTGGTGCACATCTCTGCCCTGTCCAATAAATTCGTCCAAGACCCGCGCGAAGTCGTGAAAGCCGGCGATGTGGTGAAAGTGAAAGTGCTGGAAGTCGATGCCGCCAGAAAACGCATCGCGCTGACAATGCGCTTGGATGACGAACCGGGCGGCGCAAAACATAAAATGCCGTCTGAAACCCGACATCAGGAACGCCGCGACCGCAAACCCCAACGCAACGACCGCGCCCCGACCAATTCGGCGATGGCGGATGCGTTTGCGAAGCTGAAGCGGTAAGTCCGACAGCAGGGATGTACAGCGACAGATGCAGCGGCGGGTTTTGCCCCTGCTTTTTCTGTTGTTTCAAATATGTGTATTCCTATGATGCCGTCTGAAGACTGTTCAGACGGCATTTGATTTGGTTGTGGCAGTGGTATGGCGGCAGGCGTATAGTTTCAAATTATTGCCAACCTGTTTAAATAAGGAGTCCGAACCATGAAAAAAGTTCTGTTTGCCGCGCTGGTGTCCTGTTTTTCGGTTTCTGCGTTTGCGGCGTGTGCCGACAGCCAGCAGCAGTGCGTGATTTATAAAAACGGCAATGTCGCAGCGGAGGGCGGCTGCGCGGTCAGCAAATGCGAGGATGCCGGGGCGAAGGTTTTGAAGTGGAAGATGAAAAACGGTAAGGGCGTAACCGTTGAAATCGGCAAAAACGGCAAGGTTTCGGTGAACAAAAAACCGGGTGCGAAGGCTGCCAACAGCAATGCGGCAGGTATGGGTTTGACGTGTTATGCCGCCGATGCGGACAAGCGCGAGCAGTTCTGTTCGACCAATTATTGAACAGGTGCGGATGCCCGATGCCGTCTGAACGGAGTTTCAGACGGCATTTTGTTTGTAAAAAATAGTTGTAAAAAACGGCAATTCTTTGACAAGCCTTAACTGTTCCCCTAATATCTTCGCGCCTGCGCCCCTTCGGGCGGACATAAAGAAAAACATTTTAGGAGGTCAAACGATATGGAATGGGCGTTTAATAGTTATTACACCTTGATTGCCGCCACTTTGGTTTTGCTGGTCGGTAAGGTTTTAGTTAAGAAAATCAAGTTATTGCGTGATTTTAACATCCCCGAACCCGTGGCGGGCGGGCTGATTGCCGCGATTATCCTGTTTGCGCTGCACGAGGCGTACGGCGTGAGCTTCAAATTTGAAAAACCGCTGCAAGATGCGTTTATGCTGATTTTCTTCACGTCCATCGGCTTGAGCGCGGATTTTTCCCGTTTGAAGGCGGGCGGTTTGCCGCTGGTGGTTTTTACCGCGATTGTGGGCGGATTTATCCTGGTGCAAAACTTTGTCGGGGTCGGACTGGCTTCCGCTTTGGGTTTGGATCCGCTCATCGGTCTGATTACCGGTTCGGTTACGCTGACGGGCGGACACGGCACGGCGGGTGCCTGGGGGCCGGATTTTGAAACCAAATACGGCTTGGTCGGCGCAACCGGCTTGGGTATGGCTTCTGCAACTTTCGGGCTGGTGTTCGGCGGCCTGATCGGCGGACCGGTTGCACGCCGCCTGATCAACAAAATGGGCCGCAAACCGGTTGAAAACACAAAACAGGCTCAGGACGACAACGCGGACGACGTGTTCGAGCAGGCAAAACGCACCCGCCTGATTACGGCGGAATCTGCCGTTGAAACGCTTGCCATGTTTGCCGCGTGTCTGGCATTTGCCGAGATTATGGACGGCTTCGACAAAGAATACCTGTTCGACCTGCCCAAATTCGTGTGGTGTCTGTTTGGCGGCGTGGTCATCCGCAACATCCTCACTGCCGCATTCAAAGTCAATATGTTCGACCGCGCCATCGATGTGTTCGGCAATGCTTCGCTTTCGCTTTTCTTGGCAATGGCGTTGCTGAATTTGAAACTGTGGGAGCTGACCGGTTTGGCGGGGCCTGTAACCGTCATCCTTGCCGTACAAACCGTGGTGATGGTTTTGTACGCGACTTTTGTTACCTATGTCTTTATGGGGCGCGACTATGATGCAGCGGTGTTGGCTGCCGGCCATTGCGGTTTCGGCTTGGGTGCAACGCCGACGGCGGTGGCAAATATGCAGTCCATCACGCATACTTTCGGCGCGTCGCATAAGGCGTTTTTGATTGTGCCTATGGTTGGTGCGTTCTTTGTCGATTTGATTAATGCCGCGATTCTTACCGGCTTTGTGAATTTCTTTAAAGGCTGATTTTTACGCCTTTCCGACAAAGCACCTGCAAGGTTTACCGCCGGCAGGTGCTTTTGCTATGATAGCCGCCATCGGTCTGCACCGTTTGGAAGGAACATCATGTATCGGAAACTCATTGCGCTGCCGTTTGCGCTGCTGCTTGCCGCGTGCGGCAGGGAAGAACCGCCCAAGGCATTGGAATGCGCCAATCCCGCCGTGTTGCAGGATATACGCGGCAGTATTCAGGAAACGCTCACGCAGGAAGCGCGTTCTTTCGCGCGCGAAGACGGCAGGCAGTTTGTCGATGCCGACAAAATTATCGCTGCCGCCTACGGTTTGGCGTTTTCTTTGGAACACGCTTCGGAAACGCAGGAAGGCGGGCGCACGTTCTGTATCGCCGATTTGAACATTACCGTGCCGTCTGAAACGCTTGCCGATGCCGAGGCAAACAGCCCCCTGTTGTATGGGGAAACCGCTTTGTCGGATATTGTGCGGCAGAAGACGGGCGGCAATGTCGAGTTTAAAGACGGCGTATTGACGGCAGCTGTCCGCTTCCTGCCCGTCAAAGATGGTCAGACGGCATTTATCGACAACACGGTCGGTATGGCGGCGCAAACGCTGTCTGCCGCGTTGCTGCCTTACGGCGTGAAGAGCATCGTGATGATAGACGGCAAGGCGGTGAAAAAAGAAGACGCGATCAGGATTTTGAGCGGCAAAGCCCGTGAAGAAGAACCGTCCAAACCCACGCCCGAAGACATTTTGGAACACAATGCCGCCGCCAGCGATGCGGGCGTACCCCAAGCCGCAGAAGGCGCGCCCGAACCGGAAATCCTGCATCCCGACGACGGCGAGCGTGCCAATACCGTTACCGTATCACAGGGCGAAGTGGAAGAGGCGCGCGTACAAAACCAGCGTGCGGAATCCGAAATTACCAAACTTTGGGGAGGACTCGATACCGACGTGCAAAAAGAGTTGGTCGGCGAACAACGCAAGTGGGCGCAGGAAAAAATCAGCAACTGCCGACAAGCCGCCGCGCAGGCAGACGGGAAAGAATACGCCGAATATCTCAAATTGCAGTGCGACACGCGGATGACGCGCGAACGGATACAGTATCTTCGCGGCTATTCCATCGATTAGGGGCAAACCGATGAATACCGTCCCCAAAAGCAGGATTCCCGTCAAACCGCTGCCCGAAAAAACCACAGCCGAAGCCAAAGTCGAAAAATGGCGGCAGCTCGGTGCGGAACACGGTTTGTCGGGCGAATGGGCAGTTGCCGCCAGATTGGGCGAAAACGGTTTTACCGAAGAACAGATGGAAAATATCGCCAACCTGTTCGGCAGATAAAGGGAAAATTGACGGAAATGCCGTCTGAAACCCTGTTATCGGTTTCAGACGGCATTTTGACCAATACGGTACGCAGGCGCAAAACAGCCGGCTTTTTATGTGTTTCCTATGCTGATGTTTCAACACACAAGACGGCACATAAAGCGTTGCCCTATGTGTTGTCCTGATTTTTGTTAATCCACTATAAAGTCTGATCCTGCCACCCCGAAGGACAGATGTCCAAGTGGCGGAGTTTCAACCGAAAAGGAAATACGATAAAATTGGCAATTTGCCGTA
>NZ_JBLRPR010000017.1:0-13339 GCF_047915665.1 Neisseria sp. LACPHL-SPEC-2024-00856 | reverse complement strand
AAGGTCCCCTGCTTTCCCTCTCAAGACGTATGCGGTATTAGCTGATCTTTCGATCAGTTATCCCCCACTACTCGGTACGTTCCGATATGTTACTCACCCGTTCGCCACTCGCCACCCAAGAAGCAAGCTTCTCTGTGCTGCCGTCCGACTTGCATGTGTAAAGCATGCCGCCAGCGTTCAATCTGAGCCAGGATCAAACTCTTATGTTCAATCTCTAACTTTTTAACTTCTGGTCTGCTTCAAAGAAACCGACAGAACAATGTTCAAAACATTATCTTGTCTGTCTTTCAAACAGTGTGAGGCTCAAGGCACTCACACTTATCGGTAATCTGTTTTGTTAAAGAGCGTTGCGAATTATAAAGTATCTCTTCCGCCTGTCAAGATATCTCTCGATATCCCCAACATTCTGTGCTATACTTTTCAATTCGTTCGCCGCCTCAGCAGCAGCGAAGAACCGAACTATACGCCCACAGGGAAAAATGGTCAATACTTCCAGTGGGATTTTTTTGGGAAATATTGTCATATCTCTGTCGGATAAGGTTTTTTATTTCTGCCAAACGCTGCGCCGCCTCCAATAATCCCTTCCTCTCCTCCTCTGACCGGTGCGCCTTTGTGAATATGCCGTCTGAAACTCGGGGCTTCAGACGGCATTTTGTATCCAAAACGGTAACTAATGTATCCGTACTTTGTTATAGAATGGATGCTGTTTTTTCTTCGTAATTAGAAATTGTCAAAATGGGCAAACATATTCTTTTAGGTGTAACGGGCAGTATTGCAACGTATAAGTCTTGCGAGTTGGTGCGGCTGCTGAAAAAACAGGGGCATTCGGTTACGGTGGTTATGAGCCGCTCAGCAACTGAATTTGTTTCTCCGCTGACTTTTCAGGCTTTGAGCGGCAATCCCGTTCTGACCGACACGCACGGCGGCAACGGTTCAAACGGCATGGAACATATCAACCTGACCCGGAATGCGGATGTTTTTCTGATTGCGCCGGCAAGTATGAATACCGTGGCAAAAATCTGTAACGGCGTGGCAGATAACCTACTGACCAATCTGGCAGCCGCACGGAAATGTCCTCTTGCCATCGCTCCTGCCATGAATGTGGAAATGTGGCTCAACCCTGCCAACCAACGGAATATCGCACAACTGGTTTCAGACGGCATTACTGTCTATATGCCGGGCTTGGGCGAACAGGCTTGCGGAGAAAATGGTATGGGAAGGATGCCGGAACCTGCCGAATTACTGGATTTGCTTCCGGACTTGTGGACACCGAAAATTTTAAAGGGCAAGAAAATCTTGATTACCGCAGGTGCGACATTTGAAGCCATTGACCCTGTCAGGGGCATCACAAATATTTCCAGCGGAAAAATGGGCGTAGCTTTGGCGCGGGCGTGCCGTGCCGCCGGTGCGGAAGTCAGCCTGATTTACGGGCAACTTCAAACCGAACTGCCTTTCGGCATATCCGATACGGTTCAAGCCGTCAGTGCCGAAGATATGCATCGCGCAGTACATCGTTTGATTGAAAAACAAGATGCTTTTATTTCTGTTGCCGCCGTCTCAGACTATAGGGTTAAAAACAGGAGTACGCAAAAATTCAAAAAAGATAAAAATGCCAATCCGTTATCTATCGAATTGGATGAAAACCCTGATATTTTGGCTTCTATTGCCTCATTGCCGAACCCGCCGTTCTGCATCGGTTTTGCCGCTGAAACGGAGAATGTAATGGCATATGCGCGAGAAAAACGTATTAAGAAAAAGCTACCGATGATAGTTGCCAATGATGTTTCAATCGCGATGGGCAAACCGACCAACCGGATTACCATTATCGGGGACGACGGGGAACTGTCTTTTCCCGAAACAAGTAAAGATGAAGCGGCAATGCGAATTGTTGAAAGGCTTGCCGTATATTTGAACAAATACGGGACAGATGAGGGCAGCTACTAAAGATTTATGGAAAACTATTGAACGTGGACCAGTGCCCAAAAATCAATTTACTAATGAACAAATAACGAAGATTAAAGCAGGAAATGAAAAAATTCCTGGTTATACATGGCATCATAATGCGCAAAGCTCTCCTAATAATATGCAGTTAATTCCTAATAGTATTCATAACGCTGTTAGGTATACCGGTCAAAAATCGTTAAAGAAAGATCAGTGAACATGAAAAAACTATCAATATCATCAGATGAGGGATTGGTTCCAATAAGAACAATTCAACAATTTGCTGAAGATATAGGGGTTGTTTTTCCTGTTTCATATGTATCACTTCTTAGCAAACATGATCATTTATACCCTAAAGAAAATATTTTCAATTTTATCAATCAATACGGTGAAAATGATGAAAGGGACATTTCATTTTTAGGGTATAAGCAAAATTTAGGCTATGAAGATATTTATAGCTATTCATGTATTGATGATGAATATGGGTATACAAAAAAAGTGATTGCTTTTGGGATTTCAGCTAATGGCGATTATATCTGTTTTGATTACAGAAAATGTAATGAAAATCCATGTATCATTCTGATGTATCATGATAATTTTTATGAAGATGAGAATGGAGATACGAAAATGGTAACTAGCCATATTGCAGATAGTTTTGATGCCTTTTTGGATATGCTATATGAACTTTCAGATTAAGTGTGTGGGTTGAGTTGAAAACCCAACTAAATTAAAAAGATCGTCTGAAATCAGCAAGCCGTAGTCCATATGAAACCTAAACTCAACAAGTAGGATGCGTGAGAAACGCACGTATACAGTTCTCAAGGTTTGAGTTAAGAGGCCGTCTGAAACAACAAATACAGTTTCAGATGACCTTTCTTTTAACAAATCGTAACAGCAATCAGACAAAAGCAGCTTACCGCCACACCCATATCAGCAGCACGGCCGGCAAAACGATTATCCGAAGCGGCGGGGATACCACCCTCAAAGGTGCGCAACTTATCGTCAAAAGCATACAGGCAGATAAGCAATTGAACGGATAAACCATAACACGGGTTGTCTATTACTCAAAAAGGCAACCCGTTTTACCTGCTTCAACTTCTGATGACTTTGCGGATATATGGGATGCTGTGCAGATTTTGAATAATCTGATTCAACTGATCCAAATTCTTAACTTTCAATAAGAATTTAAATTCGACAAAACCTTCCGTTCCCGACTGGGATTTGGATGGTGTTTCGACCGACTCAATGTCTGCACCGGAATCGGAAATCGCTTGCGCCATTAATGCCAACAGGCCGTGGCTGTCTTCCGATTGGACTTGAAGCCCGACACGGTAGTTCTGCCCGTTCATATTTTCCCAGTCTGCATCCAGCTGCTGTTCGGGATCGGACTTCAACAACGTCGGGCAGGTATCCCTGTGGATAATCATGCCTTTTCCCTTAACCAACAGCAAACGGATGGAATCGCCGGGAACAGGGTGGCAGCACTCTGCAAAATGAATATGCCCGCTTTCCTGACCATCGACTTTAATGGAACTGAGCCTGACCTCGCTGCCGAAATGCTCCCCTGCCAACTCGGCAATGTGCATGGCGACATAAACAGGCAGGGTATGCCCCATACCGACGTTGTACAGCACTTCCTCAAATGAAGTCTGTTTGTCGTTGAGATCGGCAAGGTATTTTTCTTTGATGCCGTCTGAAAGCAGGACATCTTTGGGCAGCAAACTGGACAGGGCTTTTTGTAAGAGACTCTCTCCCAAAACGACCGCATCGTGCCGGTTAAGGTTTTTAATATATTGGCGTATGGCGCTGCGCGCCCTGCCTGACACGGCGAAATTCAACCATGCAGGATTTGGTTTGGCATGTTCGGATGTAATAATTTCGACGCAATCGCCGGTTTTGAGCTTCGTACGCAACGGCATCATGATATTGTTGATACGTGCGGCAACGGTTTTGTGCCCAATATCGGTATGCACCGCATAAGCAAAATCGATAGGTGTTGCACCCTTGGGCAATGTTAGGATTTTTCCTTTCGGGGTAAGGATATAGATTTCGTTTGGAAACAAATCGACTTTGACGTGTTCGAGAAACTCAATGGCATTTGCGCTGCTTGCCTGCAAGTCTAAAATGTTTTTCAACCATTGATTGGTGTGCAGCACTGCCTGATCGACCGTTTTGGAATCTGATTTATAGCTCCAATGTCCGGCGATTCCACCTTCGGCAACAGCATCCATTTCCCTGGTACGTATCTGCACTTCAACCGGCAAACCGTAAGGCCCGACCAAAGTCGTATGCAGGCTTTGATAACCGTTGCTTTTCGGAATAGCGATGTAGTCTTTGAACCTCCCGGGCTTGGGCTGATAGAGGTTGTGCAATGCTCCGAGCGCAGCATAACATGCAGGAATACTGTTAACGATGACACGGAAACCGTAAATATCCATAACTTCGGAGAAATGCAGTTTTTTTTCTAACATTTTCCGATAAATGCCGTACAGGTTCTTTTCCCGACCCTTGATTTTGGCTTCTATGTTCGCACCTACCAAACGCTGGCTGAACGCACGCAAAATCTTTCCAACAACATCCTGCCTGTTTTTCCGACTCTTATCCATCGCCTTTTTCATGGTTTCATAGCGATTGGGATGGAGATTCTGGAAAGATAAATCCTGAAGCTCTTGATATGCATTATTCAAACCTATACGGTTGGCAATTTGCGCATAGATTTCAAGGGTTTCTCTTGCAATACGGCGACGCTTGTCCGGACGCATCGAACTGAGTGTCCGCATATTATGCAGACGGTCAGCAAGTTTAACGACAATCACGCGTACATCTTTGGTCATTGCCAAAATCAGTTTGCGGAAACTCTCCGCCTGATGCTCTGCATGATCTTCAAATTTGAGTTTTTCGAGTTTGGACAGCCCGTCCACCATCTCGGCAACCGTATTGCCGAATCTTGCGGCCATCTCCTCTTTCGTAACGCCTGTATCTTCCAGCACATCGTGCATTACACCTGCACACAGACCCTGTATGTCCATATGCCAAAGGGCGAGCTGCGTCGCAACGGCAATCGGATGCGTAATGTATGGCTCCCCGCTTTTCCGGGTTTGTCCGTCATGAGCGTGAAATGCATAGGCAACAGCCTTCTCGAGATCAACCTGTTCTTCAGGCTTGAGATAGGAAGCGGTACGGAAAAGCAGGGTACGTGCTTCGGCAGTTAAATAGTCGTAAGGTGCGGTGGGTTGTGGGACAGGCATTTCAGACGGCTTTCGGAACATATTTTATTTTTCGTTTCAAACCGTCGGACTGCACGGCGGCAGAATGTGCCGACATGCGTTTCCGGCAGAATTTATTTATTGCGCGTCAACAGTTCCGTACCGATATGCCCTGCGGCGATTTCCCTTAAGGCGGTAACAGTCGGTTTGTTATTGCGGACATCGTCCACAAGCGGCGTGTTGCCGTTCTCAAGCTGGCGGGCGCGGCGGGCCGCTACCAATGTCAGGTCAAAATGGTTGGAAATTTTTCCGGTACAGTCTTCGGTGGTAATACGTGCCATATTATTTGCTTTCTTTCAAAAATATTTAAAATAGGAAACTGGGTATTTTCGCGGTTTTTTAGGAATTTTCCAACAAATCTGCAATAAATCCCAGTTGCCGCGACCTTTTCAGACGGCAGGCATTCACAATATGGAGCAAATCCTCCTCCGCCCGCGCCAAGTCGTCATTGACCACGACAAAGTCGAACAATACGGACTGTTCGATTTCATGCCTTGCTTTCGAAAGCCTCCTTTGGATAACTTCCCGACTGTCCGTCCCGCGTCCGTTGAGGCGCGCGGCAAGTACGTCGAAAGAAGGCGGCAGGATAAAGATGCCGACGGCTTCAGGCAGCGCGTCGCGAACCTGCGCCGCGCCCTGAACGTCGATTTCCAAAATCACGTCATAGCCTGCCGCCGCCAACGCATTCACGCCCTCCGCGCTTGTGCCGTAATAGTTGCCGAACACATCGGCGTATTCCAAAAAAGCTTCCTGCGCGATAAGCGACTCAAACTCTTCTTTGGAAACAAAGTGATAATGTACGCCGTTTGCTTCGCCTTCACGCGGCGGGCGCGTCGTGTGCGACACGGAAACGCGCAAACCGTTATGGTTTGCCAACAGCCGCGACACCAGCGTGGTTTTGCCCGTGCCGGAAGCGGCCGAAATGATAAAGATGTTGCCTTTTCGATAAGCGGACATATTTTTTTTACCTGTATATTTTCCAGCCGATTGTATCACAACGGACACCCGGTTTCCTATTTGCCGATGCCCATATTTTGCCGCTATTGTTTTGATTGATTTGGCAAGCGGCAGGCTGACGGCTACAATATGGCGTTAAAAACATCAAACTTGGAACACGCAATGCTGGTTCATCCCGAAGCTATGAGTGTCGGCGCGCTTGCCGACAAAATCCGCAAAATCGAAAACTGGCCGCAAAAAGGCATCTTATTCCACGACATCACGCCCGTCCTGCAAAGCGCGGAATACTTCCGCCTTTTGGTTGATTTATTGGTTTACCGCTATATGGATCAGAAAATCGACATCGTTGCCGGTTTGGACGCGCGCGGCTTCATTATCGGCGCGGCACTCGCCTACCAGCTCAACGTCGGCTTCGTCCCCATCCGCAAAAAAGGCAAGCTGCCTTTTGAAACCGTATCGCAAAGCTACGCGCTCGAATACGGGGAAGCTGCGGTGGAAATCCACACCGATGCCGTCAAACCCGGTTCGCGCGTGCTGCTGGTCGATGATTTGGTTGCCACGGGCGGCACAATGCTTGCCGGACTGGAGCTGATCCGCAAACTCGGCGGGGAAATTGTCGAAGCCGCCGCCATTTTGGAATTTACCGACCTTCAAGGCGGCAAGAATATCCGTGCAAGCGGCGCGCCCTTATTTACCCTGCTTCAAAACGAAGGCTGCATGAAGGGCTGAAAACCGACCCTGCCGTCTGAAACCGGCAGGGTTGTTATTATGCGTTCAAATCACGCCCAAATCTTGCAAGCCCCTCAACACGCCGTCCTCATCAACGCCGGGGCAAACATATTTCGCCGCTTCTTTCGCCGCCTGTTCCCCGTTGCCCATTGCCACGCCGAACCCGACTTCAGACAGCATTTCCACATCGTTCAAACCATCGCCGAACGCCATCACATCCGCCATTTCCAAACCCAATGCCCCAACCACGCTTCTGATGCCGTCTGTTTTCGACATTCCCGCAGGCAGCAGATCGACCGCTTCCTCGTGCCAGCGCACCGTTTTCAAGCCTTCCCGTTCCACAATATCCGACCAGAGCGGCATTTCGTTTTCCTCCGCAAACACCAGCATCTGATACACCGGTTTGCTTGAGAAATAATCCTTATCGGCAAAAAAATCGCTGGCGATATGCTTCAAGGCGCGGCACACGCATTCCGACAGCGCGGACACCGCAATCCCCTCTCCACCGACAAACGCATAATCCATACCCAAGCCATCCAAATGCGCGCAAACCCTGCCCATCAAACCGGCATCCATCGGTACTTCGCGCACAGTTTTTCCGTGCAGCAGCGCAAACTGCCCGTTTATCGTTACCACGGCATCCATACCCGTTTCCGCCATCATGTCCCTGACCTTTTCGGGAATCGTCACCAAAGACCGCCCCGTTGCCAACGCCGTCAATATACCTTTGCCGCGCAAAGCCGCCACCGCCGTTTTCACGGAAGGGCGCAAGGTATCCGTATATTTGCGGTACAGCGTATCGTCAATGTCGAAAAACACGATTTTAGGATTCATCACATTCTCTCTCTCGCATTCAAACTGCCGCATTGTATCCCAAGCAGGCAAATACTTGATAAATCCTTATAAATTTCCCGTCAAAATTGACCGAAAATACAAAAAGGCGGATAATCCGCCCATCTTCAAACACCCTTCAGACGGCATTTGCAGCAATGCCGTCTGAAACATTTTTACAAAGCATACAAATCATGAAAGCACCCGAACTCTTATTGCCAGCAGGCGGTCTCGAACGTATGCGCGCCGCCTACGACTACGGCGCAGACGCCGTTTATGCCGGCAGTCCGCGTTACTCCCTGCGCGCCCGCAACAACGAATTTGCCAAACTCGACGTTCTCGAGCAAGGCATTAAAGAAGCGCACGAGCGCAACAAAAAATTCTTTTTGACCGTCAATACGCTGCCGCACAACTCCAAACTCAAAACCTTCGTTTCCGACATGGAGCCCTTGATTGCCATGAAACCCGACGCGCTGATTATGGCGGATCCTGGTTTGATTATGACCGTGCGCGAAAAATGGCCGGAAATGCCGATCCACCTGTCCGTACAGGCCAACACCACCAACTACTGGGGCGTGAAATTCTGGCAGAACATCGGCGTCGAACGCATCATCCTGTCGCGCGAATTGAGCATGGAAGAAATCGCCGAAATCCGCCAAGAATGCCCCGACATCGAACTCGAAGTCTTCATCCACGGCGCATTGTGCATCGCCTACTCAGGCCGCTGCCTGCTCTCCGGCTATTTCAACCACCGCGACCCCAACCAAGGCACCTGCACCAACTCCTGCCGTTGGGATTACAAAGTCCATAACGCCGTCGAAAGCGATGCGGGCGACGCCCAGCTTCTGCAAGGTTTCAACTTTGAAAAAGCCCAAGAAGAAGCCAACCAAAACTTTGAAGGCATCAACGGTCAGAAACGCCATCCCTACGCCGACAAAGTTTTCCTGATTGAAGAGTCCAACCGCCCGGGCGAGATGATGCCGATTATGGAAGACGAACACGGCACCTACATCATGAATTCCAAAGACCTGCGCGGTATCGAAGTGGTCGAAAAACTCGCCAAAATCGGCGTGGACAGCCTCAAAGTCGAAGGCCGCACCAAGTCGCTCTATTATGTTGCACGCGTCGCCCAGTCCTACCGCAAAGCGATTGATGATGCTGTCGCAGGTCGTCCGTTCGATTACAGCCTGTTGAGCGAACTTGAAGGCCTCGCCAACCGGGGCTACACCAGCGGCTTCCTCGAGCGCCACCAAACCCAAGACTATCAAAACTACCTCAGCGGCCATTCCACCGCCAAACAAAGCCAATACGTCGGCCACGTTACCGAAATCGACGAAAACGGCTGGGCAACAGTGGAAGTCAAAAACCGCTTTGCCGTCGGCGATTCGCTCGAAATCATCCACCCGAGCGGCAACCAAACCATCAAATTGGAACAAATGACCCGTAAAGGCCAGCCTGTCGATGTCGCACCCGGCAACGGTATTCAGGTCAAAATCCCGAATATGCAAGGCAAAGAAAAAGCCCTCATCGCACGCGTATTGAACCCCTAAGCCACGATGCCGTCTGAAACCTGTTTTCAGACGGCATTTTGTTGAATCTTACGGTACAATGCTAATGATTTCCCACAGCAAACAAGGACATCCGACATGAAAAAAATCCTCATACTCTCCGCCGCCGCCCTGATGCTGGCAGCCTGCCAATCCGGCCGCGCGCCTAAAAACGTACACACGGCATCCGCCGGCACACCGGCCGGAGAATCATGCAAAGTCATCCGGGGCGACACCGCAGGAAGCGGCAAAAACATCATTTACCGTTGCAGCAACGGTCAGGCGGCAATAAATGCAGCCATTGCAGACGGCGTATTGGAATCCGGGATTCCCGTCAGCTTTGGCGGTGGGGGCGTACCGGTTGCAAACGGCAGAAATTTGGTTACACGGCAAGCAGCAAACGGCGTAGGCAAATCCGACTCCGAGGCCTGCGAACGCGCCCTAATCAATGCAGCCCGCAAATTCCAACAGACCGCAGGCAAACTCGGCGGACGCAGTGTTACCGGCTTCCAGAGCTACTTCGACAAGCAGCCGCTGCAAGGCGGGCAATACGACTGTCAGGCAGGCTCGTTCCACGTCCGCGTGGTCATGCGCGCCAATGTCGTCCGTTAACATATCGGCAATCAAAAAATGCCGTCTGAAACATTTTTCAGACGGCATTTTTAATCCCCTTGCCTGATTGTGCGGCAGATTCAAATCGGGGCACACCTATAGGCCGCGACGGAAGTCTGGCTTTTAAGCGAAGACAATAACCGAAAAGACCGCCTCAGCGGTCTTTCTTGTGTACACAGTTTTTATATTTGTCAGCTTGATGCATTGACAACTCTAATTCCATATTGCGGAATATATTCATCGACAGTCATCAGTTCAAAGCCTTCCGCTTGGGTTTGTGCAATCAACATCCTATCGAAAGGGTCTTTGTGTATTTCCGGAAGGCTTCCAGCCTGTTTTGCATGAAACAGACCTATAGGCAGCATTTCAAAATCCTCTTCTTGAAGCACATCAAAAAACTCTTCCGGTAATTTCAACAACCCCTTGTTCTGCTTGATGGAAATTTCCCAAATACTTGCTGCACTGACAAAGATCGCATTTCTCGGATTTTCTATCAGTTTGCGTGCAGATGTCCCCAGTTTCTTGTCATCCAACAACCACCACAGCAAAGCATGGGTATCAAGCAGAATCTTTCTCACAGAGCCGACTCCTCAAATAAAGCTGCCGTTTCATTGTCATTCTCAAGAATACGTGAAATATCCGTATTTTCCATATGACTGAATTTTTTCAACCTTCCTGCATTTCGTGCCGGTTTTTCAATACCGGTTAGTTGGACGCAAGGCTTACCTGCCTTCGCAATAATAACGATTTCCCCTGCTTCTGCTCTTTGAATCAATTGACTCAAATTGGTTTTTGCCTGATGAATATTCGCTTGAAACATAACACTTCTCATGATTAGCTAACTTAACTAATATACATCATTACCAAAATTTTGGGAATCTCATTACATATATTTGATTATATCCGCCGTTTTATTCACACCTTGCTATTTAGTAACAATCTTCGGCAACCAAAAATGCCGTCTGAAACATTTTTTCAGACGGCATTTTTAATCCCCTTGCCTTATTGTGCGGCAGATTCAAATCGGGACACTCCATACTTCCATATCTGCACCGTTCAAACATCCCGCCTGCGGAACGGAATCAAAGCGGCAGTCCGGTTATGTTCTTGAAGGCGGTTTATCCGAACGTGCCGCAACAAAGCTGAAACGCATTGCCCCGCACAAGGGAAAGCCGCCAAACCAAATACCGTTATAAAAAAGGAAAGCTCAGGCGGTAGGCATTTTCACGGAAATGCCTCACCGTCAAAATCAATATTTGCTTACCTGATTTATCGTGCTAAAACAAATAGCTATAACCGCTTTTGCCATAAGGCACGATTACTTCCCTTACATTTTGCAAAGTTTCCCCCGCCACCGACAAATCATAAGGTTTCCCGTTACTCGGGCTGCCTTGTGTAGAAACAAAAGAATTTTTAAGCAGCCGCATCACTGCATTTGCCTGATGTTCCGCACCCAAATCATTCAAAAAATTATAAATCCTAACCAAATCAGATTGAGCGGGGCGTGTAATTATAGTGGATTAAATTTAAATCAGGACAAGGCGACGAAGCCGCAGACAGTACAGATAGTACGGCAAGGCGAAGCAACGCTGTACTGGTTTAAATTTAATCCACTATATCAACTTCACTTGCGGCATTCGGGCATATCCTTTAATCCATCGCCACCCAAGCCGTCCACCCAGTCCGCAAACTCATTAAGCGTAATATGCAACCCTGTTTCCTGATAATCCTGAAAAGCCTGCATCGCCCGCTTATCGTAGGCTTGTTTGGCTTTCAACCGTTCTATATGACCATCCACAGCATCCAATACGATACTGTGCACGCTGCCCCCGAAATCCCGTGCCAGCTCTTGTAAAACGGCTTTACGGTATCCCAGTTTGACACCGGTTACTTCTTGATTGGCAAGCATTATTATTTTCCTATCATCAAACGTCCGACACGGCATTATAAACACAATGCGGCATCTGCCGCCACCCTTGCCGATGCAGTATTACCGGCTTCCAGAGCTACTTCGACAAGCAGCCGCTGCAAGGCGGGCAATACGACTGTCAGGCAGGCTCGTTCCACGTCCGCGTGGTTATGCGCGCCAATGTCGTCCGTTAAACATATCGGCAACCAAAAAATGCCGTCTGAAACATTTTTCAGACGGCATAGTTCATCAATCAAATCGGTAATACAGATAATCGTTCAATTAGGATTGCTTCTGCAGGTGGGACAACACATCAAGGTGTTGCCCGATGCCCTGTCGGAAGGAAACGCCACTGTTTCCGACTGTGAAACACAGGATAAATATCAACGGGCTTTTGCTTCTTTTTTGCCTGCAAATACGCCGAAGCCGCTCTTATGCTCATTGTTATCTTTATAGCTGTATCTGCCTGCCATTTCTGCGCCATCTTCACCATAAAATCTTCCGGAAATATCGCCTTTTCCTTCTTCGTTTGCCTGCCACGTTCCCTTAAAGCTGTTATTTCCATCAAATTGCGCGGTAAAGTTTTGCGTACCCATACCTGAAGGATCTTTGGTATCAATTTTTCCTGTTACGGTTTTCTGTGAGAAATCAACCTCTGCCGTAAACTTGCCTGCCGCTTTATATGCGCTATGATTGAACCAATCTTCCTTATATTTCCCGGCAAAATGCAATACATTGCCTGTATATTTAGCATTACCTACCAGCAATGTTTCTGTCGGCTTACCCTGTACAAAAAGGGTGTATGTGCCGTCTTTTAATTTAGTAGCCCCATAAATCAGATGCTCATATTGTTTTTGAGAAACTATTACCTTATTAAAATCATCACTCATCAAACCGCGATGATTACTTGATACTGGTTCATCAGCTTTCGTCAAATCAATGGTTTCTCCGCCAATCATCAACGCCGTGATTTCTCCCGTACCGTCAAAATATTTCTCTCCCAAACTGCCTGTTTTCAAACCGTCTTCAGCAGGAGGCACGGCTTGCGGGTCATCGCCTTGCAATTCCTCTTCCTCATCCCTCCTGCCGTCCGCTTCATCAGCCTGCATCCCGTCTTGCCCCGCCCCTTCGGAATTTTCGGCTTCCGACGGCGGGTTTGCACCTTCGGTATTCGTCGCAACCTCAGTATGTTCGGCGTTTTCAGAAGAAGGGTTTGCCGGCATCCCTGTGCCTTCGCTTACAGCGTTTCCTTCCGTACCATCTTGAGATTCCGCATTTTTCGGCGCATCGGTATCTTGATTGCCGCCATCCGCCCTTCCTGCATCACTGACGGGCATATCACGGTTGTTTTCAGGCTGCGTGTCGGATGTGCCGTTTGCCGGCGCATTATCATTATGTTGGGGCGCATCATTTTGCACTCCGCCATCAGCGCCTGCCGGCGCGCCTTCCCCTTGCGTATCTTTAGGCGGTATTTCTGTTTTAGAATCCCCGCCATCAGTGCCTGCCGAGGGGCTTGCCGTATCAGCACCTGTAGCAGGGCTTACCGT
>NZ_JBLRPR010000016.1:0-25457 GCF_047915665.1 Neisseria sp. LACPHL-SPEC-2024-00856 | reverse complement strand
CAATTTCCTATAAGCTTTTAAAAAAGGATGGTTGGATCAGATGGTGCCCATGGGCAGATTTGAACTGCCGACCTCTCCCTTACCAAGGGAGTGCTCTACCCCTGAGCTACATGGGCCTAATTGTTTGGAGCGGGTGAAGGGAATCGAACCCTCACCGTAAGCTTGGAAGGCTTCTGCTCTACCATTGAGCTACACCCGCATTACTCGCTACTGCCCCAAGTAAGAATTTTGGTGGAGGGAGAAGGATTCGAACCTTCGAAGCTTTCGCAACAGATTTACAGTCTGCCCCCTTTGGCCGCTCGGGAATCCCTCCAAAAGAGAACGCTAGTTTATTAGCGGCTTGCTTTTCCGTCAAGTTTTTTTTTGATTTTATTTCAAAACAGACATAATTTGATGTTTTAAAGAAGAATTTATTTAAACTGGATAATCTTTTCGTATTTCGCCATCAACTCGTCATGGGTTTCGGGATGTTCTTCGTCAATCAAAATGCAATCAACCGGACAAACCTGCTGGCACTGCGGTTCATCGTAGTGTCCGACGCACTGCGTGCAGAGGTTGGGGTTGATTTCGTAAATTTCCTCGCCTTGCGAGATGGCATCATTGGGGCATTCGGGTTCGCATACGTCGCAGTTGATGCACTCGTCGGTAATAAAAAGCGACATTTCTTTTCCTTTTACACTAAATTATCAAAACCGGTCGGGCGCGGATTATAGCACAAGGTTTTTTTGAACCGGACGGTTGCAAACGAATGTTTACAACTCGGAAATGATTATCAAAGCGCATATTATTCAGCCACTTGGAAAACTCTTAACTCGAATGTACTCTGCCCCGATTTCCCCTCTCTATATTCCGTCAGCCAATCGGGGATATCCGGCAGCCTACCCGCCTCAAGATAGACGAATGCCCCGGGGTTCAGGCGCAGCTTTAAAACATCAAACAGAATTTGCCAGTCCTGCCATGTAAACGGCGGGTCGAGAAAGACGACATCAAACTGTTCGGATACGGTCTTCAAATATGCGATGCCGTCTGAAAAGACGGTCTGTATTTGCATCAAACCCAATTCGCGGCTGTTTTTCTCAAGGGTTTGTACCGTTTGACGGTTGTTGTCTGCAATCACGACCCATTTTGCATTACGCGAAGCCGCCTCCATACCGAGTGCGCCGCTACCTCCGAAGAGATCCAAAACCGTTTTGCCCGTCAAATCCTGTCCCAGCCAGTTAAACAGCTTTTCACGCACACTGTCGGGTGTCGGACGCAGACCGTCGGCGGATGCAAAACTCAATTTCCTGCCCCGACATTGCCCGCCGATAATGCGTACCTGGTTGCTGTGTTTGGTATGTTTGCCTGCCGCCATAATCAAAAACCTGAAAGTTCAAACGGTATTATACAAGACCTGTCAAAGAATATGCCGTCTGAAAACTTTTTTCAGACGGCATATCTGTTTAATCTGTTTAAACGGTTTCGGTCAGCTTGCGGAGCAGCTCGATTTCTTTGTCTTTTTGTTCCAACATTTCTTTGCAGTGTTTCAATTCCATTTTTAAAAATTCTATTTTCATCGAAACATCACCCGACGCATACAACGCAATATCGCCACCACTATCTCCTTCATTAATCTGCAACACCATCCCGCCGCCGCCAGATTTGAGCAAATCCCACATATCGATTTTGAAAATCTGCGCCAACTGCTCCAAACGCGGGATATTCAACTGCGTTTCGCCCCGTTCGATTTTGGCATACCCGCCTGCCGACATCGCCAGCTTTTCCGCCATATCCTCCTGCGACCATTTGTTCAATTCGCGCATCAGGCGGATTTTTTCGTGGGTTTCCATGGACTGAACTTTCTGTATAGGTGGTTGAATTATTGAGATAGATTTTAAACTTTAGCTGACTGGCAGGCAACTCTCTTTTTGAATAACATTAACTTGCAAAACATTACATATGTATACACGCATGTACATCGTCTTGCAATGTTGTTGCAGATTACACGCTCATCCCTAGAAAGGGATGAGCATTCCAATAAATTATTATGAGGTAAACATGAAAAAATTTATCTTGCTTGCAATTTTAAGCTTGACCGCATTAACTTCTTATTCAGCCAATTTAAGCATAGACTACACCGGTTGGAACGCAAAAGCCCCAGAAGTCAATTCCAAGGCGGATTTACGTGGCATCAGCTTGGAATACTTGGGCAACTCTGATTCATCTCCTGCTAAAGGATGGTATGTCCGCACCCAATACAGCACAGGTAAAGTTACTGAAAGCATGGTCAACGGCAAAATCAAAATGACCGAACTGGAGGGCGGTTACAAATATCCAATTATTGAAGGAAAATCTGCTTATTTAAGCGGAAAAGCAGGAATAGGCTTCGCATACACAACAGTTAAAGCAAATGCCGTATCTGACAGCGTATCCCATATTACCTTTCCTTTTGGCCTTGAAGCAGGTATCAAAGCCAATTCCAAACTTACAGTTGCAGCAAACGCAGGCTATAAATTTGGGTGGGAACTCAGCGGTGGCTCGACCTGTCGAGATGGCTGGAACAGTCCAAGTCAAGGAAAAGGTTCGTGTTCGCATCATGGTGGTGTTGCAGAAACCCATGAAGAGAAAATTGGGAAGGTACGCGGTGCAACTTTCGGCTTGGGCTTGAAATATTCGTTTGACTGATTTTTTACCGCACAACCTTATTTAACCGATACTTCAAAGGGGCATTTTGCCCCTTCTCTGCTATATTCTGTATTAAAAGGTTTTATATGAAGAATGCAATACTGCCTATTTCTGTGTCTGCTGTTTTGTTAGCCGGTTGCGTACATTATACTACGCAAAGCCAAGACGTTATCTCCGCCTGTGGACAACTTGAAAAATACTATACACTAAAAAGCGGACTTAACATATCGCAGCAATGTTTAAATACAAAACAACGATATGTATCCGAAAGAAATTTACGATGTCCGTTTAATTCGAGCATAAAATGGGACTTAGAGTATCCTTCGACCCTAGAAAAATTTATACCCAAAAAATGGGTAGGAGATACGGCAATTTCCTGCTCTCTTGAAGCTAATTTGATTGAAATTAAGAAAAATAAAGAAGAAAAAATTCAACAGGAAAAGGAAAAAGCAATAGAAAAAGAGAATGCACGTTTGCGGAGTATCAAAAACAAACCCGTCAAAAAAGTCCCTATTGCCGTGAAAACTTGGGAAACAACGAACGGAGGAAAATATATTGAAATTCAATCAAAATATGATGGCATCCTCCTGCAAAATATGACTATCAACAGAGGAAACTGCATCATAATAAAAGAACATAGATTCGGCGTGCTATCTAGAATTTTAAGCACCATAGACCCTGTCTTTTTGAGGTTTGGGCACTCAAGCATATGGAAAACTACCTGCTCGCCAATAGAAGCTGTTGTTGAAACAGATATTGGAACTTTCCAATTTAAATTCTAATTTTCCCGAAAGAAAATGCCGTCTAAAACCCCTTTCAGACGGCATTTTCTTTCATCTCAATCCCAACCGCTTCACTCTTTCGGTGCAGGCGGTTCGATTTGTTCTTTCCAGCCACATTCTTTTTGCGGACAGACTTTTTCCACACCCCAGCGTTTGGTGGTTTTGATAGTTAAAACCGGCCAATGGCAGTTCGGGCATTCTTCGGCGACGGGCGGGTTCCAGGTGGCGTAGTTGCAGTCGGGATAGGTACTGCAACTGTAAAACAGTTTGCCGTAGCGGGATTTGCGCTCGACGAGGTTGCCTTTTTTGCATTGCGGGCATTGGACGCCGGTGTCTTTCGGTTTTTCCAACGGTTCAACGTGTTTGCATTTGGGGTAATTGGCACAGCCGATGAATTTACTGCCGGTGCGGCTGTATTTGTACACCAGCTGTCCGCCGCATTTGGGACATTCGCGCCCGTCAAGTTCCGCCTGTTCGGCTTCGGCTTTGGCGATGCGCTCGGCGGCTTCTTCAGCAGTTTCATTGACGTTACGCGTGTAACTGCACTCAGGATAGCCGGCGCAGGCGACGAAACGACCCATTTTGCCGAACTTGATTTGCAGTTTGTGTTCGCCGCATTTGGGGCAGGTTTCGTCGAGTTCCTGCGTGGTAAATTTGGCACGTTCGATGCCCTCTTTTTCTTCCACTTGCTTGATGAACGGTTTCCAGAATTTGTCCATCACAGGAATCCATTGGCGTTTGCCGCCGGCGATTTCGTCAAGCTGGTCTTCGAGTTTGGCGGTGAAGTGGTAATCGACATATTGGGCGAAGTGCTCGGTCAGGAATTTATTGACGATGTCGCCTGTGTCGGTAGGCATGAAGCGTTTTTGCTCAAGGGTAACGTATTCGCGGTCTTTGAGCGTGGAGATGATGCTGGCGTAGGTCGAGGGGCGGCCGATGCCGTATTCTTCAAGGGCTTTAACCAGCGTCGCTTCATTGTATCGCGGCGGCGGAGTGGTAAAGTGTTGTTCGCCGTAGAGTTTGTCCACAGGCAGTTTGTCGCCTTCGCTCATTTCGGGCAGTTTTTTGCTGTCTTCGCCTTCTTCGTCGTCGCTGCTTTCTTCGTAAACGCTGAGGAAGCCTGCGAAGGTTTGCACTTGTCCGGTTACGCGGAATACGCCTTTGCCGACGGTAATATCGACGGTGGTTTGGTCGAATTTAGCTGGCGTCATCTGACACGCGACGGTGCGCTGCCAAATCATTTGATAGAGTTTGAACTGGTCTGCGCTCAAGAAGGGTTTGACGCTTTCGGGCGTGCGGTACACGGAAGTCGGACGGATGGCTTCGTGCGCTTCTTGGGCGTTTTTGGATTTGGTTTTGTATTGTTTGGCGGCACTCGGCAGATATTCTTTGCCGATTTTGTTTTCGATGTAATGGCGGATTTCGGTTAACGCTTCATCGGCCAAATTCACGCTGTCGGTACGCATATAGGTAATCAGACCGATGGCGCCCTGCCCTACGTCTATACCTTCATAAAGCTGCTGGGCGGTACGCATGGTGCGGTCGGTGGTGAAGCCGAGTTTGCGCACGGCATCCTGCTGCATGGTGGATGTGGTAAACGGCGCGGCGGGATTGCGGCTGCGCTTTTTCTTTTCGATGGCGGTAACGACTGCCTCTTTGCCTTCGAGTTCTTTCAATACATCGGCTTGCGCGGCTTCGTCCGGCAGGTCGAATTGTTCGAGTTTCGCGCCGTTGTATTGGGCGAGCTTGGCGGTGAACTTGCTGCGGCCTTTGTGGCTGTCTAGATGTACCGTCCAATATTCCTGCGCTTCAAACGCGCGGATTTCGTTTTCGCGCTCGCAAATCAGACGCAGGGCGGGACTTTGCACACGGCCCGCGCTCAAACCGCGGCGGATTTTTTTCCACAACAATGGCGAGAGGTTGAAACCGACCAAATAGTCCAAAGCTCGGCGGGCTTGTTGCGCATCCACCAAGTCCATTTCGATTTCGCGCGGGTTGGCGACGGCGTCGAGTACAGCGTTTTTGGTGATTTCGTGGAACACAACACGCTGCGGCTTGATGTTTTTCAGGCCGCGTTTGGATTTGAGGATTTCCAAAAGATGCCAGGAAATGGCTTCGCCTTCCCTATCCGGGTCGGTTGCGAGGTAGATGTTTTCAGCTTCTTTGGCTCCGGCGACGATGGCATCGACGTGTTTGGCGTTGCGTTTTATCAGCTCGTATTTCATGGCGAAATCCTGATCCGGATTGACCGCGCCGCTTTTGGGAACAAGGTCGCGGACATGTCCGTAGGACGCGAGGATTTCAAAATCGCCGCCCAAATATTTTTTCAGGGTTTTGGCTTTGGATGGGGATTCGACGATTAATAGGTTTTTCGCCATGTGTTTCCTCTGGTAATAAATGTCTCGGTTCCGGTATTTCAGACGGCAGGTTAGCAGGATAATGCCGTCTGAACCTGTTTCAGTTCATAGTAGGTTTGTTATCGAGCAAGAGTGCGCTCATCAGCTCGTCGCCGACCAACACGGGCAGCTCGCTCTTGTTTGCCCATAAAAGCAGCAGGGTCAGCACTTTGGCGGTATCTATGGTAATTTCGTCGCCCGGAATGTGCATGAGCGCGTGAATGATGATTTCCCGCTGTTCGCAGCTTACGGCTTTTTCTTCAATCAGATACTGCATCAGCCCCATCACTTCCTGCGGCAGATTGTCGGTTTCGTCTTTGCTGTATACGCGTAATGCGCTGCTGTCGGCAGGTTCGACTGAAAATTCCGAGCTGTTGAGCAGTACTTCCATCATCATCAAGGTGTTGCCGATTTCCATGGTATCGAAACCCGCTTCTTCGAGCAGCAGACCCAAATCTTCGGGCGGCGGACAGGTATCGAAATCTTGGAAATGTTCGATGAGGTAGGCAATGACTTCGGTCATTCATGTTCCTTAAATTATGCGTTCAGGTTCGGATACGCTGGTATCTTCCGCCGGGCATGGCGGCAATGCTGCCGTCCAGTTCCAATTCCAACAGTTCGGCGTATAAGTCTGCGGCAGGCGTACCCAACTGCTCGGCAAGCACATCGGGATGAACCGGGTCGAAACCCATCCTGTCCAAGATACCGCCGCCGACAGGTCGTTTCTCCGTCTTTTCAGACGACATTTTGCCGTCAGACGAAAACGGCGGGTCGGATGCCGTCTGAACGGCAGTGATGCGCTTTTCAGGTATTCCCTTATTTATAGAATATGATGAAGCACCCTCATTTTGCAAGAGCCGCGGACACTCATGAAGGATGTCGTCCAGGCATTCCACCAATTTTGCGCCGTCTTTAATCAGTTTGTGGCAGCCTTTACTGTGCGGATTGTCTATCGAGCCGGGTACCGCCATCACTTCGCGCCCCATCTCCGCCGCCAATCTGGCAGTAATCAGCGAACCGGATTCCAACGCGGCTTCAACCACCAGCGTTACTTGCGACAGGGCGGCAATCAGGCGGTTGCGGCGCGGAAAATTGCCGGCATACGGCCGCGTACCGATGGGAAACTCGCTGACAATCAATCCTTTTTCGGCGATTTCATAAGCAAGGTTTTTATTGGACGGCGGGTAAATGCGGTCTATACCCGTCCCCCACACGGCGATGGTGCCGCCTTCTGCCTCCAGTGCGCCCTGATGGGCGGCAGTATCGATACCGGAAGCCATACCTGACACAACGGGGATATTTTGCCCGCCCAACGACTTGCCGAAATCTTTGGCAATCCGCATTGCCTGCGGCGTGGCATGACGGCTGCCGACGATGGCGGCGGAAAGTTTGTGCAGCAGTTGCACGTTGCCGCGCAAAAACAAAACCGGCGGCGCGGTTATACCCTGAGTCAGCATTTCAGGAAAATCATCATCCCGCAGCAGCATCAGACGGCATCCGTCCCTCATTTCCCATTCCAATGCCGCTTCGGCGTCCTGCCGTGCCGCAGTACGTTTGTCGCCGCCGCGCCAAGCCGCAAGCGCCTGTTTATGCCGTATCAGTGTCGCCACCTGTTCCGCCGGTGCGGACAGGGCATTTTGCGCACTGCCGAAATGGTGCAGCAGCAGCAAGAAACTTTCCGCACCGATATAGGGCGTAAAAGCCAGCTGCAACCATGCGAAACGTTCGTTCTCTGTCATGAAATCTGTCCCCTTATGATTTCAGACGGCATTTGCTCCAAATGCCGTCTGAAAACGGAAGCCCTGCAATCTGAAAACCGGCGGTTTGCACCTATTCTTCGGTTTTTTCACCTGCACGGCGGGAAATACCGATGCCGAGCTGCTTGAGCTTGCGGTAGAGGTGGGTACGTTCCAAACCGACTTTCTGCGCCACTTTGCTCATATTCTGACCTTCTTGGGCAATGTGGTACTCGAAATAACGCCGCTCCAATTCTTCCCTCAATTCGCGCAGCGGCAGGTTGAAATTAAACCCGCCCACCATATCTTCCGCTCCCTCGGCAGGCACATTCTGCCCCAAAAGGGAAGAAACCGCCCCTGCACCGATTTCCTGTCCGTCCGCCTCCAACAGCAGCGTTGCTACGACGCTTTGCAGTTGGTCGAAATTTCCCGGCCATTCATAACGGGTCAGCACGGCAAGCGCATCTTCACTGAATGAGGCGGGCGCAATCTTTTGGCTTTCCGCCACGTTGCAGGCAATCCCCTGTATCAGGAAGGGAATGTCTTCATGCTGCATACGCAGCGGCGGAATGCGGACGACCGACTCCGACAGCAGTTCCGCCAGCTTTTCCTCGCAGGCAATGCCGTCTGAACCTGCCGCCCTGCTGCCCGATGCGACCACCCTGACGCGGCGGTGTTCCGCCTTGCCGACAATAAAGGCAATGCCGGCTTGGATGTTGCGGCTGTATTGGGCAATATCGCCCACATATAAAACACCGCCTTCAGCTTTCTGCAACAGTTCCGTCGGCATATCAATCAGATATTCGACCCTTGCCGGACTGACCCACGGCGTACCGTTTTTATGGAAATAGCGCGCCACGGTTTCAAACGGCGAACCTGCTTCGCCCGTCAAAAATACAGGGGACGTGCGCTTTGCCGCCGCTTCGACTTCGCGGTTCATCTCCTGAATCGCGGCACTGTTGCCCAGCTTGTCGAACACCGGTCCCGTTTCGATTTGCGCCGCGCCGTGCTTCAACGCGTTTTCGACCGCAGACAGCAGTTTTTGCAGGGAAATCGGTTTTTCCAAAAAGTCGAGCGCACCGATTTTGGTCGCTTCCACGGCGGTATCGATGCTGGCGTGCCCGCTCATCATCACCACCGGCATATTGAGCTGCCCGTTTTTCGACCACTCCTTCAAAAGGGTAATACCGTCGCAATCGGGCATCCAAATATCCAGCAGCACCATCGCCGGGCGCGCCTGATGGCGCAGCTTGCGCGCCTCTTCGGCATTTTCCGCCAATGCGACCGAATAACCTTCGTCCTGCAGGATTTCCGACAGCAGGTCGCGGATGCCGATTTCGTCGTCTACAATTAAAATATCGCTGCTACGCATAAATTTATACCGTTTTTGGCAAGATGATTCTGACACACGCGCCGCCCGCATCCTGATTGCTCAAACTGATGCGGCCGCCGTGTTCTTCAATGATTTTTTTCACTACGGGCAGTCCCAATCCCGTTCCCGCCGGTTTGTCCGTTACATACGGCTCGAAGGCATTGTGCAGCATTTCTTTGCTAAAGCCTTTGCCGTTGTCGCAAACCGTCAGGACAATCCGTCCGTCCTGCCCCGCTTCCGATTTTACCCTGACTTCGGGCATATCGGCTTCCTCTGCCGCTTCGGCGGCATTTTTGAAAATATTGTGCAGCACCTGCCGCATGGCGGTCGTATCAGCCGCCACCATCAGCGGTTCTCCGGCAAGCTCCGCCGCAAACCGGCACGGACCGGCTTCGTACAGAGCCAAAACATCGCCGATTAAGGCGTTCAAATCCTGATTTTCCAATTTGAGCGACGGCGCGCGCGCATAATTGCGGAATGCTTCGACCATTTCCTTCAATGCCGCCACCTGTTTGACGATGGTTTCGGTCGAACGCGTCAGGATTTGCGCATCCTGCTCATCCAGTTTCCCGTCCAATTTCCACGCCAGCCGTTCGGCGGAAAGCTGGATGGGCGTGAGCGGATTGCGGATTTCGTGTGCCAGACGTTTGGCCACTTCGCCCCACGCCGCTTCTTTTTGCGCGTGTATCAATACGGTGATGTCGTCAATCACCATCACCACGCCGTTGCCGTTGTCTTCGGGCAATACCGTCGCCTTGCCCAGCAGGATTTTGGCATCGTCCGGCGCGGCATATTCCACTTGGACCGGTTTGTCCGTACCTGCCGCCGCGCCGATGGCGGCAAACACTTCGGCAAGCAGGGACTGCTGCGCCGAAACGCCGTGCCAACCGTGCCGGCTGCTGCCCCACAACGGCACGAGCGACAAACCCAAAATCTGTTCCGCCGCTTTGTTAAAGGTTTTCAGACGGCCTTGTTCGTCAAACACCACCACGCCCGTGGTCAGCCCCTCCAGCACGCATTCGAGATAATGTCTGGCGGCTTCTTCGCGCCTCCTGTTGCGCTCGTCTGCTTCTTTGGCGATGGAAAGCTGCTCGGTCATATGGTTGAACAGTTTGGTCAAACGCCCGAACTCATCATTGCGTAAAACAGGACGGGTTTGGCTGAAATCGCCTTGCGCCACCGCCTTCGCCCCCTCGGCAAGCGATAGGACGGGTTCGACGAAACGGCGGGCAAAATACAATGCCATGACCAGTGCAAGAAAAATCGACAGCAGCGAGGCAATCAGCAGGGTTGCCAGGAAAAAGGTCTGCAAACCTTTTTTGCTGTAACTCAACTCGGCATATTTCGCCCTTGCCTTTTCAATCAGGACGGCATCCTTTGCCACGTCGTTGGGAATCGGCTGGCGGAAAAACAAGGCGTAATCGCGCCCGTTGTGCGTACCCGCCGACAGCCAACCCTGCGCGTACAGTACGCCGCCTATGCTTTCCAAATCCCTGACCGATCCCGCCTGTTGGATTTTTTCCCAACGCGCCTTATCCGGAAACGGCTGATCGAGCTTGTGCGGGTTGATGCTTTTTTCGATTTTGCCGCTTGCGGCATTGTACAGGGACAACTGGGTAAAGCTGCCGGCGTAATGTTCCAGCACCCTGCCCATATCCCCGGGCAGGGAAGCCGCGCCGATGAGGTCTATCTGCACGGGGACGGCGTTGCCGAGGGCGTTGTCTGCCGCCAGATTCAATGCGGACTTGCTCAAATTGAGGCTGCGTTCGAGGGCTTCGTGGGTGTCGTTGCCGAACCACGAATTAATCGTACCGTTGATGAACTGTGCGGAAACGCCGAACAGAAACACGCCGGGCAATACGGCGACCAGCGTGAACATCCCGGAAAGGCGTTTGGCAATCTGCGAACCGAATACGCCGTCGCGCCTGTCTTTCAACAGCAATATGACATAACGTGCCAAAACGGCGGACAGTACCAGCAGCAACATTGCGCTGAATGCGACTATCCACCAGAAATAATCCGCCAGCGAACTGGTGCTGCCGGTTGCCGCCGTCAGTCCGTACAACAGGACGACGGCGCATATGGCTGCGATCAGTAGAAAACGGCGCATTATTTGTTCCCGATGATGTTTAGAGGTTTCCAACCCGAATCCAAATGCCAGTTTTGAGAAGTCAATGCGTTGATTTGAAAAGGCTTGGGCAGTTTTGAAGTGGACAGCAGCAGGCGGATTTCCGCCTTGGTTTCCCCTGCTTCCGCACCGGACAACGCGCCTTTGTTCAGGACTTTCCAGTTGGCAACCGCGCCGGTCGCACGCAATGCCGCACCCAAAGTATCGTAGTCTGTCGAAAACGCGCCGACGGTAACGCGGTAGCGGTTGGTCAGCGGATGGAAACTCAGTTTGTAGTCAATATTGTCGTCATCGCCAATCAGTTGCCCCAATTTAAACCGATAAGAAGCGATTGTCGGGGCAGAAAGCTGCCAGCTTAAGGTAAAGTTGAGCGGCACGCCCCTGCGCAACGCCTGTTGGAGCTGGTCGGGCAGCTCGGTTTGGAAGCGGCTGCTGATGGAAAGCCGTCCGCCGTCGGTTATCCTCGCTTCGGCGCGGGTCGCGGCAATGCCCTCCGCCGCCGCGTCCGGCAAAACGGAAAGCAGCGGCAGCAGCACAAGCCATTGTTTAATGCTTTTGAATAAGCGCGTAATAAAAGCCATCTTGGTGTTTGTTCGGTAAAAGCACCCGCGATTCGATCGGTTCGGCATCGTTATGGCGGCTGAGGAATTTTTGCAATTGCCCGTCGTTTTCTTCGACGAACACGGAACAGGTGGCAAGCAGCATTCTGCCGCCCTGTTTCAGCGTCTGCCAAAGTGCGTCCAGCAGGGCTTCCTGCTGGCGGGCGGTTTTGAGCGCGTCGGTCGGACGGCGCAGCCATTTCACGTCGGGATTGCGCCGCGCCACGCCGGAAGCGGTGCACGGCACGTCGGCAAGGATTGCGTCGAAAGGCTTTCCATCATACCACGCCGCCAAATCCCGCGCATCGGCACACGCCGCCGATGCCGTCTGAAAGCCCAAACGGGCGATATTGTCCTCCACACGCTTCAGACGGCCTGCATCAATGTCCAAGGCGGTAACGTGGCAATCCGCCAATTCCAAGATATGCCCCGTCTTGCCGCCTGGCGCGGCGCACGCGTCCAAAATCCGTTCGCCGTCTTTCGGGTTAAGAAGATACGCCGCCTGCTGCGCGCCGAAGTCCTGTACCGAAACAATGCCGTCTGAAAAACCGGGCAGACGGTTTACCGGCACGGCTTCTTCCAACGTAACCGCATATTCGTCCAACGCCTTAGCCGCGATACCTTCCGCAGCCAGTTTTTCCAAATAGCTTTCGGCATTGCCGTGTCGGCGGTTGACGCGCAACGTCATCGGCGGATGCGATTGCAGCGCGGCGGCGATGTTGTGCCAGTGTTTCGGATAATGGTTTTTCAAGTAAGCCACCCACCACAGCGGTAGGTTGTGTTTCGCCACATCGTCTTTTTTGCAGGAAGCCACAAGCTTGTCGCGTTCGCGCAAAAAGCGGCGCAAAATCGCGTTGGCAAACGAACGGTACTGCCCGCGCCCGATTTTCGCGATGCTTTCCACCGCCTCATTGACCACGGCATGGGGCGCGTTGCGCGTGTAATGCAGTTGGTACAACGCCGCCAAAAGCAGGCTTTCGAGCTGCGGATTGTTAATCGGCTTTTTCAGCATCTGCGCGAGCATATGTTTCAAACTGCCCAAATAACGCTGGCAACCGTAGGCGATGTCCTGCAACGCGCCGTTTTCCTGCGCCGTAAGGTCGGGATGCGCGGTGCGGATTTGCGCCAACACGTCCTGAAGGTTGCGTCCTTCGGCAACCGCCGCAATGCTGTCGGCGGCAAGTTTTTGGGCAAGTGCCATACTCATACTATGTGATTCGCTTTCTTCAACTGATGGTTTCAGACGGTATTCCCGTTTGCGGTTCAAGATGCCGTCTGAAGGGATTTACAGCTTCGTCCCTGCTTCGATATGCCGTCCCGCCGCAAACGCCGCGATATTCATACGCCTGCCGCCGGCGGGCTGCAATTCGGTAATCTTCAGCGCGTTTTCGCCGCAGGCAACGACCAAACCGTCCGCCGAACAGGACAACACTTCGCCTGCCGTGCCTTGTTGCGCCACCACTTCCGCCCGCCGGATTTTCATCGGCTTGCCCTGATATTTGACCCACGCGGCAGGCACGGGGTTGAAAGCGCGGATTTTGCGTTCGATAACCGCCGCGCTTTCGCTCCAATCGATACGCGCTTCTTCTTTGCTTAGTTTTTGGGCGTAAGTAACACCTTCTTCGGGCTGTTTGACCGCGTTCAGACGGCCTTTGCTTTGAAGCTGTTGCAAATCGGCAACAACCGCCGCCGCACCGATTTCCATCAGCGCGTCGTGGACTTCGTTGGCGGTATCGGTAGGTTGGATGGCGTAGCGGTGTTCGCTGACCACGCCGCCGGTGTCCAAACCGGCATCCATCCGCATAATGCACACGCCGGTTTCGGCATCGCCGGCCTCAATCGCGCGCTGAATCGGCGCCGCGCCGCGCCAACGGGGCAGCAACGAAGCGTGGATGTTGAGGCAGCCGTGTTTCGGCGTATCCAACACTTCCTGCGGCAGAATCAAACCGTAGGCGGCAACCACCATTACGTCCGCCTCGACCTCTTTGAGCATTTGCAGGGCTTCGGCGTTGTTGCGCAGCTTTTCGGGCTGTTCGACGCGCAAACCGAGTTCCAGCGCGGCTTGTTTGACGGGCGGGGCAGTCAGTTGCATACCGCGCCCTTTCGGACGGTCGGGCTGGGTCAGCACCAGCGGGATTTCAAAACCGGCGGCGGCAATGGCTTTTAAGGCGGCGGCGGCAAAATCGGGCGTTCCGGCGAAGATGACTTTCATATCGTGTCCTAATGTGCGCGGGGTGTGTCGCGATGCCGTCTGAAAACGCCGCAGCGTTCAGACGGCATGGCAAAACAGGTCAAATCGTATGTTTCTGACGTTTTTTCAACTTGGTCTTAATCCGGCTCTGCTTGAGCTGCGACAGACGTTCGACAAACACAATGCCCATCAGGTGGTCCAACTCGTGCTGCACGCAAATCGCCAGCAAACCGTCCGCCTCCAGCGTGAACTTTTCGCCTTTTTCGTTCAAAGCCTCGACCTTGACGCGTTCGGCTCGGGTTACGGTGTCGTAAATGCCCGGCACGGACAGGCAGCCCTCTTCGTAAGTGGTTTCGCCGTCTTTTTCAACGATGACGGGGTTGATGAACACGCGCGGTTCGCTGCGGTCTTCGGTCAAATCCATCACGACCACGCGCTCGTGCACATCGACCTGCGTCGCCGCCAGCCCGATGCCGCGCGCCTCGTACATCGTTTCAAACATATCGGCAACCAGCTTTCGGACGCGCTCGTCGACTTGTTCGACAGGCTTTGCCACCGTGTGCAGACGCTCGTCGGGATATTGGAGGATATTCAGTAAAGCCATAATTTTCTCTTTCCTTCGGCGGATACGCCGCCTGTTTTTCATAATTACCGTGATGGTGCGGATAATTCGATGTTAAAATGCGAAACATTTATTATCACGCGGCACGTCCCGAAAAGACCGCCGCCGCTTTTTCCAACCCAATCAGGCAAGACAAACCGAAATTTATCAGATAAGGGGAACGGTTATGCAACGTCGTATTATAACCCTGCTCTGCGCGGCAGGTATGGCATTCTCAACACAAACTTTGGCGGCAAATCTGAAGGTGCGCCCGAACGCGCCGCAACGCTACACGGTCAAACAGGGCGACACCCTGTGGGGCATTTCGGGCAAATACCTGTACAGCCCGTGGCAATGGGGCCGCCTGTGGGGTGCGAACCGCAGCCAAATCCACAATCCCAACCTGATTTATCCGGGTCAGGTTTTGGTGTTGCGCTACGTTAACGGCGAACCGCGCCTCAGCCTGGAACAGACAGACAACATCCCGGTTGTCAAAATGAGTCCGGATAAGGAAGTGTCCGGATACGGCATCCCTGCCGTCAATGTCAACTTCTACCGCATCTTTATGCAGCACCCGCAAATCGTTTCCCGCAAAGAAACCGCTGCCGCGCCGCGCCTGGTTTCGGGTCCGGAAGGCAGGCTGCTGTACACCAAAGGCACCCGGGTTTACACCAAAGGCCTGAAAGAACCGGGCCGCTACCTGACCTACCGCATCAATAAAAACATCACCGATCCGGATACGGGCAGATTCCTCGGACAAGAAGTCGCATTCAGCGGCATCGTACGCTCCCTCGACTATACCGACTCCGCCCTCGAACAACGCTCCAAGCAGGCTGAAGAACGGTTGAAAGACAACGAATACTACAGCCGCACCCATCCTCTGATTACCCCGCTGCGTACCCATTCGATACAGCCGCTGGTGGTCGAAACCGCCATTTCCGAAATACAGCAGGGCGACTACCTGATGAAAATGCCGGAAGACACCGACCGCTTCAATATGATGCCGCACGAACCGTCCCGCCCGGTTCAGGCGAAAATCGTTTCCGTGTTTGAAGGTGCCGGGGTCGGCGGACAGTTCAAAACCATTACGATAGACAAAGGCGAGGCGGACGGATTGGACAAAGGCGCGGTAATAAGCCTCTACAAACGCAAGAAAACGCTGCAGGTCAACCTCTCCAACAATTTGGCGGAAGAACCCAAAAGCAGGGATACCGTCGAACTGATTTCGACACCCGCCGAAGAAGTGGGTTTGGCAATGGTTTACCACACTGCTCCGAACTTGGCTTACGCCATCATTCTGGAAAACATCTCCGATATTTCCGTAGGCGACACCGCCGCCAATCCGGGACGGGATTTGGACAATATGCCGGATCAGGGCCGCGCCCGCGTCGATTCCGACCCTTTCCAATAACCCCTCGGCAACAATGCCGTCTGAAGGCTTCAGACGGCATTTTTTATTTAGACTGCGTTTTCATATCCCGTTGATGCAAAACCCTGATTTAGCCGGACAAAATGCCTTTTATCCGATAGAACCGGTTTCCGTCCGAACGGAAATCAGCGGCTTGCCCTTGCAGACAGCCGGAAGCGGCCGGGTATCCAAACCCAATCTTGCCGCTTTGCCGCCGCGCCCTGAAAAAATGCCGTCTGAAGCCTTCAGACGGCATTGTTGCCGGAAAAAGCCGCCGCGCCGCCGGTGCGCGCCCCATACATCGGGACACCTTCAATAAAATATCCGCTTAGGCTTTTCCGGCATTTTTGAAATTTCCCTCAACGCCTGATTGAGCGCGCCCAAATCCAACGCCGTTTCCGAACGGCAGGCATCGCCGAAGATGTTTTTATATTCCGCCGTCAGTTTCAGCATCCCTTTGAACGCGCGCCCTTCCAAAGCCGCCGACAACTCGAAAATATCGGCGAACACGCGCCCGTAGGTTTCGCCCGAGGCGACCGCGTCCGTGCCTAATGCGAACATATCCATTTTTGCCAACTCGGCGGCAATCGTGCGCGCGTCTTCATCGTCAGGCAGCACTTCTGCCTTGAACCTGACCTGTTCCGCCATCCCTTTGCCGTGATTTCTGACCAGCAGGGCGAGCATTTGCGGCTTGTGTTCCAAGTGTTGCAAAGAAGCGTGCAGGACGGGGTGTATGCTTTCGTTCTGTATCATTTTTTCGCGGTAGAACTTTTCCGCCTTAGCCTTTGAACGCGCCGACACGAACGCCCACGCCAGCCACACCAGCGCGACGGCGGACAATGCGGACAGAAGCGGAGGCAGCTCTTCAGTATAGGCTTTCTGATTGAACCAGATTTGCGCAGTCAAAAAACCGGCAAAGAAAATCAAAACATAAAGTATCGGTGCGAAACGGCTTTGGACAGAAGCGTGCATCATCATTCCATTTCAGATTGGCAAAACAGGCGGCAGACGAAATGCCGCCCACTCGGTTTAAGGGAATCCGTCAGGCTTCCGCCACCGAATCCCGGCTGTAGGTTTTTTCGCAGTAGTGGCATTTCAGCCGCGTCTGCCCGTTGTGTTTTTTAACATAAAACCGGCTTTTGACCGGCTCGCCATGGCCGGCGCAATTCGTGTTCGGACAGCGGAACACTTCGGCGATTTCGTCGGGCAGGTTCAAATGCCGCTTCTGCACGACCTTGAAATTGTCGATGGTATTGACCACCGCTTCGGGGGCGAACAGGGCGAGGCGGTCGGCGGCTTTGTCGTCCAAGCACACGCCTTTGATTTTGATGATGTCTTTGCTGCCTTGGGTTTTGCTGGGCAGGTTGAAGCCCACGGTTACTGCGTTGCCGTAGTGCAAAAGTTTGAACTGGCGCAGGATGGTCAGCCCCCTGCCGGCGGGAATATGGTCGATAACCGTACCTTTTTCAATGGCTTCGACACTGAGTTTCGGGGTTTCCATATCGGTTCCTCACACTTCTTCGTTCAACACCAGCGACAATATCGCCATACGCGCATAAACGCCGTTGGTTGCCTGCTCGAAATAATAGGCATGCGGCGTAGCATCGACATCGGGATGGATTTCGTCCACGCGCGGCAGGGGGTGCAGCACGCGCAGGTTCGGTTTGGCGCGGGCAAGCATGGATGCGTCGAGGTTGAATTTGCCTTGGATTTTGGCAAATTCCTGTTCGTCGAAACGCTCGCGCTGAACACGGGTCATATACAGGATATCTGCCCATTCCGCCGCTTCTTCCAAACTGCCGAGGATACGGTATCGGCAACCAGCTTCGTCCAACTCTTCGGTAATATAGTCGGGCATGGCTAGGCTGGGCGGCGAAACAAAGGCAAATTCACAATTCCAACGTTTCAACGCCTGACAAAGCGAATGCACGGTGCGCCCGTATTTCAAGTCGCCCGCCATTGCGATTTTGAGCTTGTCCAAACGCCCCTGCGTTTCATAAATCGTTACCAGATCCAACAAGGTCTGGCTGGGATGCTGGTTCGTGCCGTCGCCGGCGTTGATGACGGGGACGCGCGAAAACTCCGCCGCCACGCGCGCCGCGCCGTCTTTGGGGTGGCGTTGGATGATTGCGTCGGTGTAGCCGGAAATGATGCGGGCGGTATCGGCAAGCGTCTCGCCTTTTTTGGCACTGGTATTCGCGCCGTCCGAGAAACCGATAACTTTGCCGCCCAGCCGCTGCACCGCCGTTTCAAACGACAGGCGCGTACGCGTGGACGGTTCAAAGAAGCACGAACCGATAAGTTTCCCTTCCAACAAATCGCCGCGCGGATGCGCCTTCAGCTTCAATGCCGTCTGAAGCAGGCATTCCAACTGTTCGCGCGACAAATCCGAAATGGAGATGATGTGCTGTCTGTAAAGCGGATTAGGCATTTTTGCCCCCCTTCCGTAAAAAACCCGCGTCAGGCGGGTATCCGGTTATACGTCCACGCCGCCCGTATGTTTGCGGAACAGCTTCGCAAAAGCGGCAATACGGCGCGTATTATCGCACATTTGCCGCCGCAAAGTTTTACCGCACGAATCCCGTACTTTTCAGACGGCATATCCAAACACGCCCGCATAAGCATAAGGTATAATCGCGCCAGACATTTCTTTTCAGGAAGCCGCCATGTTAGTCTGCAACCCCTACGAAGTCGTCATCCACGGCACAACGAGTTCCGGCAAGATTTTCCGCCCCAGCGACTGGGCGGAACGCCTGTGCGGCATTCTGTCCTCGTTTACCAAAGACAACAGGCTTTCCTACTCGAAATGGGTGCGCCCCATGCTGGTGGACAACATCCGCTGCGTCGCCGTCGATAAAAAACTGGAAACCGACAATCCGCAGATGTTCCGCTTCCTGATGGACTTTGCCGCCGACAACGACCTGCGCGTCATCGACTGCAAAGCCCTGCTCGAAGAACGCGAACAGGGCGGACAAAACGACCCTGCCAACGAACGCGTCCTGCTGGCACAGGCAATCGAAGAAAAACACGCCGCCGAGAAAACACAGGAACAGACCGTCTCGGGCGCATCCTACGTTTTGCGCGAAATCGGCGCGGACGACACCGCCACCGCCTTTGCAGCCTTGAGCGTTTTGCGTTCCGCCCTGACCGACATCAACCGCTTTACCGAACAGATCAACAAAGTCCAACGCCCCCAAGGCTACCGCCTGCTGGGCATTTTTGAAGAAGGCAAACACAACGCCGTCGCCGTCTGCGGCTTCCGCGAAGCCTGCACCCTCGCCGGCGGCCGCCACATCCACATCGACGACATCGTTACCCTGCCGCAAAGCCGCCGCAAAGGTTATGCCTCGCGCCTTTTGGAAGAAGTCCGCAAAATCGGCGCGGAAACAGGGGTAACCAAAATCCACCTCAACGTCCACGTCAACCACGACCGTGCCGACGCGCACCGCCTGTATTTCAAAAACGGTTTTGAAATCTGCGCCTACCACTTCCGTTGCGACCCCAAATGAAAACACTCCTCCTCATCTGCACCCTGTTGCCCCTTGCCGCCTGCACCACCTTTTCCGGACAAGGCGGCAGCCGGATTTACGGCGAAATCAAAACCGGTATCGAAACCCGACACAGCCGTTAAAAAATGCCGTCTGAACCCCGATGCTTCAGACGGCATTTCACAATATGCATTCTATTTTTCAACGTTGCCTGCCTTTGCCGCCCTGCCCGATGCCGTCTGAAGCCTGAACCGCCCTACCAGCCCGATGACGCACGACACCGCCGGAAAGGGCATACACAAAGCCGTCAGCACATAACGCGCATTCCCCGTATTGACCACGTCCGCGCCCTTCAGCAGCAGCGGCAGCGCGTTCGCCCACTCCCACAGCGAAGGCGCGCTGAATGCCAACACCGCCACCAGCCCCAACATCCGGAACACCCCGATTTCCAAGACCTGCCGCCGCCGAACCGAACGGTTGAGCAAAAACACAACCGCCAACCCGAAACAGACCACCGCCGCCATACCGCCGTTGGCGACAATCTGCAAACTGTTGAACGCAATATCGGGCGTAACCGCCAACACGCCTTCCGAATCCGGCACGGCACGCTGCAAATCCAAACCCTGCAACACGTTCAACACAAAACCGTAGATCAAATCAAAAAACACCACGCCTATCGGCAAAGCACTTAAAACCCGCCACATCTTCCTATCCGACCAACCGTTCAAAACTTTCATTTTACCCGACCGCGCAAGCCGCCGAACAAAAAATAAATTTAGCCTAAGTCATAAAACCGTGTAATTTTGCACCAAAAAAGGTGGTTTGCAAGTAAAATATCAAACCATTAATTTAAATCATATTTTTACAGAATATTCCGCCGCGCTCATTGAATAGACATCAAACCGGTTCCAAATTTCTGTAATTTTGTAACAAAACACCGCAAAACACCCGATTGAGACCGAAAGGACTTTCATATGAACCAGACAAGCCGCGATCTGACCCGCATCAGCCACAACACCAAAATCGTCGCCACCCTTGGGCCGGGCAGCAACAACGTCGAACTGTTGGAAGATATGATCCGCGTCGGCGGCCTGAACGTCGTCCGCTTCAACTTCAGCCACGGCACGCCCGAATTCCATCAGGAAAACGCCCGCATCGTGCGCGAGGCGGCAAAACGCGCCGGACAGGAAATCGCCATCATTGCCGACCTGCAAGGGCCGAAAATCCGTGTGGGCAAAATCGCCGGCGGCGGCATCGAATTAAACAAAGGCGAAACGCTGGTACTGGATGCCGCGCTCGAAGGCGAAGGCACGCGCGAAGCGGTCGGTTTGGACTACCGCGACCTGCCCGACGACGTTGCCGCAGGCGACGTATTGTGGCTGGACGACGGCCTGCTGACCCTGACTGTGGAATCCGTCGAAGGCAGCAGGATTATCACAAGGGTGGAAAACAGCCACGTCCTGAAAAGCAACAAAGGCATCAACAAACGCGGCGGCGGTCTGTCCGCAGGCGCGTTGACCGAAAAAGACTTCCGCGACCTGAAAACCGCGATTGCCATCGGTTGCGACTACCTCGCCATCAGCTTTGTGAAATCTGCCGAAGATTTGCACATCGCGCGCGCCAAAGTCGAAGAAGAAATGAAGGGCAGCACTGCCGTGCGCCCCGGTTTGGTTTCCAAAATCGAACGCGTGGAAGCGATTGAAAACTTGGACGAAATCATCCTTGCCGGCGACGGCATTATGGTTGCGCGCGGCGACTTGGCGGTCGAAGTCGGACACGCCGCCGTCCCCGCCCTGCAAAAACGGATGATCCGCCGCGCCCGCGAGTTGCGCCGCTTCAGCATTACGGCGACGCAAATGATGGAATCGATGATTACCAACCCCGTGCCGACCCGCGCGGAAGTCAGCGATGTGGCAAACGCGGTATTGGACGGTACCGATGCGGTGATGTGTTCCGCCGAAACCGCCGTCGGCGCGTATCCGTTTGAAACCGTCAGCCAAATGGCGATTATCTGCGCGGCTGCGGAAAAAGAGCAGGATTCGCTCAACGGCGTTGCCGAACAGGTCGAGTATCCCGAAGTGGTCAGCACCAACCTGGCGGTTGCCGGCGGTGCGGTCAGCGTGGCGCGCGCGGTTCACGCCAAAGCGATTGTCGCCCTGACCGAAAGCGGCTCGACCGCCTTTGAAATCAGCCGCCACAACATCACCCTGCCAATTTTCGCGCTGACCCCGAGCGTTTCCGCCCAACGCCGTATGGCGATGTACCGCGGCGTGCGCCCGCTGATTTTGGCAACCAGCACCGACCACGACACGGCGTTGAACGAAGTCGAAACCATGCTGGTGGAACACAACATCCTGCATTCCGGCGACCAGTACATCATCACCAGCGGCTCGCAAATGCGCGAATCCGGCTCAACCAATACGCTGGAAGTGCTGCGCGTCAAATAATCCGCCCTGAGTGGAAAATGCCGTCTGAAGCCGATGCCCGAGGCTTCAGACGGCATTTTTTGCGGCAGCGCGGCGGTTCGGGCAAACTGAAAAAATTGTGCAAATCCGGCAACATCGGATAAAATCGAGTACCTATACTAAAGCGAAACAAGGCATTTCCGACTGCCTTTTTTATTTGTCTGCAATTTTTTACGGAAACTGAAATGACCCCTTCCACACTGAAAAAAACCGTCCTGCTGCTCGGCACTGCCTTTGCCGCCGCATCCGTCCACGCATCCGGCTACCACTTCGGCACACAGTCGGTCAACGCGCAAAGCACGGCGAATGCCGCCGCCGCAGAAGCCGCTGACGCATCGACCATCTTCTACAACCCTGCCGGCCTGACCAAACTCGACAGCAGCCAAATTTCCGTCAACGCCAATATCGTATTTCCAAGCATTCGTTATGAAGCGGATTCTGCCACCGACTTTACCGGCATTCCCGTCCAAGGTTCGAAAAGCGGCAAAATCACCAAAACCACCGTTGCTCCGCACGTCTATGGTGCATACAAAGCCAACGACGATGTCACTTTGGGCTTGGGCGTGTACGTTCCTTTCGGCTCTGCAACAGAATACGAAAAAGATTCCGTATTGCGCTACAACATTAACAAACTGGGTTTGACCACCATCGCCATCGAGCCGGTAGTTGCGTGGAAACTCAACGACCGCCATTCCTTCGGCGCAGGTATTATTGCCCAACATACTTCCGCCGAACTGCGTAAATATGCCGACTGGGGTATCCAGCAAAAAGCGAAAGCACTAACAGCAACACCTTCTAATCCTACTGCCGCTGCTCAAATCAAAGCCGACGGACACGCCGATGTCAAAGGCAGCGATTGGGGCTTCGGCTACCAACTGGCGTGGATGTGGGACATCAACGACCGCGCGCGCGTGGGCGTGAACTACCGTTCCAAAGTTTCACACACGCTCAAAGGCGATGCCGAATGGGCGGCAGACGACACAGCGGCGAAACAACAGTGGACGGCAAACAAACTCGCACCGCTCGGCTACACGGCGAATGAAAAAGCCAGCGTCAAAATCGTTACGCCGGAGTCTTTGTCCGTACACGGTATGTACAAAGTGTCCGACAAAGCCAACCTGTTCGGCGACGTAACTTGGACGCGCCACAGCCGCTTCAATAAGGCGGAACTGGTTTTTGAAAAAGAAAAAACCATCGGTATGGGCAAAAAATCCGACCGCACCACCATCACCCCCAACTGGCGCAACACCTACAAAGTCGGATTCGGCGGTTCTTATCAAATCAGCGAACCGCTGCAACTGCGCGCCGGCATCGCTTTTGACAAATCGCCCGTCCGCAACGCCGACTACCGTATGAACAGCCTGCCCGACGGCAACCGCATCTGGTTCTCCGCCGGTATGAAATACCATATCGGCAAAAACCACGTCGTCGATGCCGCCTACACCCACATCCACATCAACGACACCACCTACCGCACGGCGAAGGCAAGCGGCAACGATGTGGACAGCAAAGGCACGTCTTCCGCACGTTTCAAAAACCACGCCGACATCATCGGCCTGCAATACACCTATAAATTCAAATAAACAGCCCGCCGTTTGATTGTAGAAATGCCGTCTGAAACAGATTTCCGTTTCAGACGGCATTGTTTTAGGCTCGATTGAAAACGAAGCAGGAAAACACCGCCACCATCCCCGTACAGACAGGAATGACGGGGTGCATTTTTGATATATAGTGGATTAACAAAAACCGGTACGGCGTTGCCTCGCCTTAGCTCAAAGAGAACGATTCTCTAAGGTGCTGAAGCACCAAGTGAATCGGTTCCGTACTTATTTGTACTGTCTGCGGCTTCGTCGCCTTGTCCTGATTTTTGTTAATCCACTATATTCCACTGCAACAATGCCGTCTGAACGCTTCCGTTTCAGACGGCATTTTTATCCGGCAGCCGATATGCCTACCTCGGTATTCTATTAAACATTTGCCAAACTGCCTTCATATCAAAACAATCGGAACGCTCGGGCAGCAAAACGGCGGCGGGCAGCTTGGTGATGCCGTTCAAGCCGCGTGGGAACAGCGCAATCCGCTCTTTGCCCTTTTCCGCATAATCCGCCTTGCGGTTGTGGACGGAAACCACTTCGCGGTGGCGGTAAAGCAGCGTGTTCATTTCGATATAGGCTTCGTTGTGGATGGCTGCCGACTGTTTCTGCAACACGTCAATCTGCCTGTTGAGCTTGTCGTTGGTTTTCATCAGCCTGTTGAAGAACGACGGTTGCTCCTGCAGTTTGGCGGTACAGGCTTCGATACTTTCCGATACCGGCCCGAACTGTTCGAGGTGTTTTTCCAGACAATTTTCCAAGTCGGTCAGGCAGACGACCATCTTGCGGGAAAATTCTTCTTCAGGCTTTCCCTGCCGAATGGACAATATCTCGCGGCGGCGGTCTTCCATTGCGGAAATATAGGCGTTCATGCGGTCAGACATATTTTCCACATCCCTGCTCATCCACAGCGCGGGCAGCAGGCGGAAGTTTTCAAACGAATTGAAGATGCCGCCGAAAGACTGGCGGAAGGCGATATAAATATATTTCAAATCTTCCTCGCCCTTCGCCATACGCGTCAGGCAATAGTAGAACGGATCGAGGACGGTGTCGCCCAACAACCGCTCGAATTGGTCCAATCTGGCGGCAATCGCCTGCGTGCGTTCGACTTGCGCGGGGAACGGCGAAAACAACAGCGGCAGGGCTTTTTTGTCGTAGTTTTCCTCTATCCTGTCCATCATATCGATAATTTCCCAGCTCACACCGGATTGTAGGGAAAGAATCTGTTTCAAACCGTTGGCAAAACGCAGGGCATCATTCTGAGTGATGTTGCGGACGGGGATATGGATGGCGGTGTAATAGCGGTTGTAGCTGGTATAAAGTTTGTCTTCCGACAGGAAGCGGCGCAGGGAAAACGGAATATCGTCGGTGTAATAAGGCGCGATGGCGAAGATGTATTTTGACGTTCAGATAACTTCCAACTGGCGGGCGCGCTGTTCGGCAAACAATACTTTGTCAAACACCGGTTCGGGCATCTGCTTCACTTCGCGCGGGCGCATCATCGGAAAACTGTTGCCGAGCAGGTGCGATTTTAGGAACACTTCGCAGATATAGGTACAGATGATGTCCGAATCGAGATTGCGGGTATTTTCGGGGATTTCCCATTTGGTTTTGTTTTTCAATACTGCAGCAGCGGCGTAAATAAATTCGGTTTCCAAAATTTGTTTGAAATTTTCCCGTGCGCGCTTGCCTCCGGTATCGACGTTTTTGATAACGGACAGCACGCTTTCGAGAATGTCGGCAATATAAACCGGCGATTCGCATTGCGCCAATACATTCAGGCGTTCCGCGATATGCCCCGCCAGCCGTTTGAGGTCGGGAATGGGAATATCCGTTGCCAAAGAAGAAAACGAAATGCGTTTTTTGGGAAGGTAAGTGAAAGAACCGTCGGCTTCGTTATAGCCTATGCCTTTTCGGGAAAGGATTTGCGTACAGGCGGCCTGACCGGCTTCGGGAGAAAGTGTTTTGAAGATTTCTGTCAGATTTTCCTGCCAATGGCAGTCGAGTTCGGGAAGGATTTGATTGAGTCTGAAGC
>NZ_JBLRPR010000015.1:0-28280 GCF_047915665.1 Neisseria sp. LACPHL-SPEC-2024-00856 | reverse complement strand
GTTTGCCGCTATTAGTCGGCAAACTGTTTTTTCATTCTCTCACGACGCTCTTGCGCCTCTACGGACAAAGTGGCGGTCGGGCGTGCCAGCAGCCGCTTCAGACCGATAGGCTCTCCCGTATCGGCACAGAATCCATAATCACCCCCGTCAATATTGCGGATGGTCGCCTGTATTTTACTGAGAAGTTTTCGTTCCCGATCGCGGGTACGGAGTTCCAATGCGTACTCTTCTTCCTGTGTGGCACGGTCGGCAGGATCGGGGGCTGATTCGTGTTCTTGGAGATGCCCTGTCGTAGCGGAAGCATTTTCGATGAGTTCGTCTTGCATTTTTACCAGCAATTCGCGGAAAAAAGCCAAATGGTCGTCATTCATATAATCGTCTTCCGGCCCGCTCCAATTCAAAATATCTTGTTCTGTCAGCTTTGCCATAATGTATGTCCTCTCGGTTCACCGCAAAAAAACAAAGCACCACAAAGTGGCTTTATTCCTTTGATTTTTATAAGGCTTATTGCCTAAGGCGTTTTTGAAAACGCGCATCATAACACGTTTTGGATTGGTTTTTTTATTTTCTTTACATTATTGATATTGCCGTTCCATTTCCTGCGAACGGCGCACACAGGCACAAACGCCCTCACTTATGGCTTCGGCGACACGATGCCGTCTGAAGGCTTCCACGGCTTCGTGGGTTGTCCCGCCTTTTGACGTTACATTTTTTTGAAGCTTCTCGAAATCTTCACCCGTCTGTTCGGCAAGGGCAACCGCTCCTTTAAACGTTGCCAGACTGAGCGCGCGGGCTTCTTCTTCGTTAAAACCCTGACCAATGGCGGCATTCTGCAATGCGTCCAGCAGATAAAACACATAAGCCGGCCCGCTACCGCTGATACCGGTAATGCTGTGCATTTGCGCTTCATCTTCCAACCAAACGGTCAAACCGACTGATTTCATGATTCGATCGGCAATCCTGCGGTCTGTTTCCGATACTTCCGCTTCGGCAAACATACCGGATACGCCCAGCCCGATTTTTCCGGGCGTATTCGGCATAACCCGGACAATGCGGCGTGTTCCCCCGAGGTAACGGCTGAGCGTATCGACTGACAATCCGGCTGCGACAGAAAGCACCAATGCGCCGTTGGTGCGGATATTCTTACACGCAATTTCCATATCCTGAGGTTTGACGGCGAGGATTAAAACATCATCGGAATGAAGCTCCGGCAAGGTTTCAGAAGTTTCGACCCCCAACTCTTTTCCCAAACGTTCGCGCTTTTCCACGCCACGGTTGGCTATATGGATACGGTATCCCCCTTGTTTGACCAATCCGCCTGCGATGGCCGCCGCCATATTGCCGCCGCCGAGAAAATAAACATTCATTATTTCTACCCTATTCAAAATTACCTTACTAAATTAATTCCCAATTTTTTACCATCGGACGCGCTCGGACAGACCGTTGCGCCTCAACCCCTGCTTTTCCAAACAATCAAAACCTTCCTGTTTGAACGTCTCGATCAAAGGTTTGCCGTCACGCGTCTGCCAATCCAGCCCGCAGGCTTTAAATTTCCTTATTTTCCTGTAAAAGTAAGAGTTTTGCGCGGATTCATATTCGTTTGCCCTGACGGAACGATTGCCGTCTGAAAGCGGTATCTCGTAATCCTCTAAAGACGGCGGACTCTCGCCGCCAATATCCCAAAAATCGATGGCGGCCGGTTTTCTCGGCTTACACCAGCCGGACAGGGACGAACACTTATACCAACCTGCCAACTGACAGCCTGCAACCGTAAATGCCAGTACCGCAACCGTTGCCGTATATTTTATTGCCCGAATTTCCATCATCCCCTTTTCCCGAAAATCGCACTGCCGATACGGACATGTGTTGCACCGCACGCAATGGCGGCAGGCATGTCGTCCGACATCCCCATAGACAGCACATCCGCCTTAACGCCAGCCGCATTGAGGTCGGCAAGCAGCTTTTGCATGGTCTGAAACTGGGTTTTCAACTCCGTTTCACTGCTGTTGGCTTTGGCAACGCACATCAGTCCGCGCACGACAAGGTTGGGCAGCTTCGCCACTTCCACGGCAAGCGCGACCGCTTCTTCGGGCGCGACACCGTGTTTTGCCGCCTCGCCCGCAATGTTCATCTCGATACACACCTGCAAGGGCGGCATTGAGGAAGGACGCTGCCTGCTCAGCCGGACGGCGGTCTTCAGACGGCATACGGTATGCACCCAATGCGCGCGTTCGGCGACAATTTTGGTTTTATTGGACTGCACATCGCCGATGACGTGCCACACGATGTCGGTCAAATCCGCCAATTCCTCCGTTTTGCCGTACCACTCCTGAATATAGTTCTCGCCGAAATCACGCTGTCCGGCGGCGTAAACTTCGCGGATGCCGTCTGAAGGGAAAGTCTTACTGACGGCAATCAGGCTGACAGAATGCGGCTTCCTTCCCGCCTGCAGAACCAATTTCCCGATACGGTCGGACACCTCCCGATAACGTTCTTGCAAAACCGTCATAAATTATCCCCGGTAAAAATGCTTAAATAGTTGAATCCCAAGAATCAGGGCAGTAAAATTCAGAAGTAGGAAACACCGAACGACCCAAACATTATACTGGACAATATCCCATTATGCAGATTACCGACTTACTCGCCTTCGGCGTTAAAAACAAAGCATCCGACCTTCACCTGAGTTCGGGCATATCCCCTATGATTCGGGTTCACGGCGATATGCGGCGCATCAACCTTCCCGAAATGAGCGCGGAAGAGGTCGGCAATTATGGTAACTTCGGTGATGAACGACCACCAGCGGAAAATCTACCAGCAAAACTTGGAAGTCGACTTCTCGTTCGAACTGCCCAACGTCGCCCGATTCCGCGTCAACGCCTTCAACACCGGCCGCGGCCCCGCCGCCGTATTCCGCACCATTCCCAGCACCGTCTTATCGTTGGAAGAATTGAAAGCCCCGCGCATTTTCCAAAAAATTGCAGAATCGCCGCGCGGTATGGTATTAGTTACCGGCCCTACCGGTTCGGGCAAATCGACCACGCTTGCCGCGATGATTAACTACATCAACGAAACCCAGCCGGCACACATCCTGACCATCGAAGACCCGATCGAATTCGTCCACCAAAGCAAAAAATCTCTGATTAACCAACGCGAGTTGCACCAGCACACCCTCAGCTTCGCCAACGCGCTAAGTTCCGCATTGCGCGAAGACCCCGACGTTATCCTTGTCGGCGAAATGCGCGACCCCGAAACCATCGGCTTGGCACTGACCGCCGCCGAAACCGGACACTTGGTTTTCGGCACGCTGCACACGACCGGCGCGGCAAAAACCGTCGACCGTATCGTGGACGTATTCCCGGCAGGGGAAAAAGAAATGGTGCGCTCTATGCTGTCCGAATCGCTGACCGCCGTCATCTCCCAAAACCTGCTGAAAACGCGCGACGGCAACGGCCGTGTCGCCTCGCACGAAATCCTGATTTCCAACCCCGCCGTCCGCAACCTCATCCGCGAGAACAAAATCACGCAGATTAACTCCGTCCTGCAAACCGGGCAAGCGAGCGGTATGCAGACGATGGACCAATCGCTGCAATCGCTGGTGCGCCAAGGGCTGATCGCACCGGAAGTCGCACGCAAACGCGCGCAAAACAGCGAAAGTATGAGTTTCTGACACACAACCTCCTTCCGGCCATACCGGCGGGAAAACAAGGCGCAAACACGCGGGGTGGGACGCGGCATCCCGCCCGGCATACCTTTCCGAACAGAAAGCGTCCGCCTTCCTGTTGAAAACTGCCGCCGCAAACTGCAAGGCTTAAACTGAAAAGAAGCTAACGATGAGTACCAATAACCTGCACGACATCTTGGACGAAATGGTTCAAGTGTATTCTCAAAAAAAACAAAGCCGATCCGAAACCCCGGCCGAAATCGGCGCACACCTCCACCCGCTGCTCGACCGCCTGTGCGAAACCGCAGAAGCGCAAAGCGCGTCCGACATCCTTATCAGCAAAGGATTCCCGCCCTCGTTGAAAATCAACGGCGCATTAACCCCGCAGCCGCAAAAGGCTCTGACGGGCGAGGAAACCGCCGCCATCACCGCATCGACGATGAACGCCGAACAATCGGAAATATTCCAGCGCGACGGCGAAATCAACTACTCCGTCCAATCGCGCAGCGGCACGCGCTACCGCGCCAACGCCTACCACAGCCAAGGCCACGCAGGTTTGGTTTTGCGGCGCATCAACCACATCATCCCGCAAATGCAGGAATTGGGTCTGCCCGAAAAACTCAAAGACCTCGCCGTCGCACCGCGCGGGCTGCTGATTATCGTTGGGCCTACCGGTTCGGGCAAATCCACCACGATGGCGACTATGCTCGAACACCGCAACAAAACCCTGCCCGGCCATATCGTTACCATCGAAGACCCGATAGAGTTTATCTACAAACCGCGCCGCTGCATCTTTACCCAGCGCGAAATCGGCGTCGACACCATAAACTGGCAGACGGCGGTACAAAATGCTATGCGCCAGTCCCCCGACGTGGTCTGCATCGGCGAAGTCCGCAGCAGGGAAAATATGGAATACGCGATGCAGCTCGCCCAAACCGGCCACCTGTGCATTTTTACGCTCCACGCCAACACCGCGCCGCAGTCGCTCGAACGCATACTCAACTTCTACCCCAAAGAACAGCACAAGCAAATACTGATCGACATCGCCCTCAACCTGTCCGGTATCGTCTGCCAACGCCTCGCCCTCAAAAAAGACAAAACCGGCAGGACGGCGGTTGTCGACTTGCTCATCAACACGCCCGCCATCCAAGACTTCATCCTGAAGGGCGACCTGATGAACATCAATAAAATTATGGAAACCGCCAAAACCGACGGAATGCAGACGATGGACCAAAACCTTTTCGAACTGTACCGTCACGGCATCATCAGTTACGAAGAAGCCCTGCGCCAGTCCGTTTCCGCCAACAACCTGCGCCTGCACATCCAACTGTACGAAGAAGGCAAAATGCCCGAACTCCTTTACGACAGGGTCAACGGTCTCAACCTCGTTTCCTGATCCGCAAAACCCAATGCCGTCTGAAAACGCCGCCCCGTTTTCAGACGGCATGATTTTATCCGCCCCATTCATGTGCTACACTTTATTCACTTCATAACAATAAACCGGTAAAACCATGAAAACCCCACTCCTCAAGCCTCTGCTCATTACCTCGCTTCCCGTTTTCGCCAGTGTCTTTACCGCCGCCTCCATCGTCTGGCAGCTAGGCGAGCCCAAGCTCGCCATGCCCTTCGTACTCGGCATCATCGCCGGCGGCCTGGTCGATTTGGACAACCGCCTGACCGGACGGCTGAAAAACATCATCGCCTCCGTCGCCCTGTTCACCCTCTCCTCGCTCACGGCGCAAAGCACCCTCGGCACAGGGCTGCCCTTCATCCTCGCCATGACCCTGATGACCTTCGGCTTCACCATTTTAGGCGCGGTCGGGCTCAAATACCGCACCTTCGCATTCGGCGCACTCGCCGTCGCCACCTACACCACCCTCACCTACACCCCCGAAACCTACTGGCTGACCAACCCCTTCATGATTTTGTGCGGAACCGTACTGTACAGCACCGCCATCCTCCTGTTCCAAATCGTCCTGCCCCACCGCCCCGTCCAAGAAAGCGTCGCCAACGCCTACGACGCACTCGGCGGCTACCTCGAAGCCAAAGCCGACTTCTTCGACCCCGATGAGGCCGCCTGGATAGGCAACCGCCACATCGACCTCGCCATGAGCAACACAGGCGTCATCACCGCCTTCAACCAATGCCGTTCCGCCCTGTTTTACCGCCTTCGCGGCAAACACCGCCACCCGCGCACCGCCAAAATGCTGCGCTACTACTTCGCCGCCCAAGACATCCACGAACGCATCAGCTCCTCCCACGTCGATTATCAGGAAATGTCCGAAAAATTCAAAAACACCGACATCATCTTCCGCATCCACCGCCTACTCGAAATGCAGGGACAAGCCTGCCGCAACACCGCCCAAGCCCTGCGCGCAAGCAAAGACTACGTTTACAGCAAACGCCTCGGCCGCGCCATCGAAGGCTGCCGCCAATCGCTGCGCCTCCTTTCAGACGGCAACGACAGCCCCGACATCCGCCACCTCGGCCGCCTACTCGACAACCTCGGAAGCGTCGACCAGCAGTTCCGCCAACTCCAACACAGCGACTCCCCCGCCGAAAACTACCGCATGGGCGACACCCGCATCGCCGCCATAGAGACCGGCAGCTTCAAAAACACCTGGCAGGCAATCCGTCCGCAGCTGAACCTCGAATCGGGCGTATTCCGCCATGCCGTCCGCCTGTCCCTTGTCGTTGCCGCCGCCTGCACCATCGTCGAAGCCCTCAACCTCAACCTCGGCTACTGGATACTACTGACCGCCCTTTTCGTCTGCCAACCCAACTACACCGCCACCAAAAGCCGCGTGTACCAACGTATCGCCGGCACCGTACTCGGCGTAATCGTCGGCTCGCTCGTCCCCTACTTCACCCCGTCTGTCGAAACCAAGCTTTGGATCGTCATCGTCAGTACCACCCTCTTTTTCATGACCCGCACCTACAAATACAGCTTCTCGACATTTTTCATCACCATTCAGGCACTGACCAGCCTCTCCCTCGCAGGTTTGGACGTATACGCCGCCATGCCCGTACGCATCATCGACACCATTATCGGCGCATCCCTTGCCTGGGCGGCAGTCAGCTACCTATGGCCAGACTGGAAATACCTCACGCTCGAACGCACCGCCGCCCTTGCCGTATGCAGCAACGGTGCCTATCTCGAAAAAATCGCCGAACGCCTCAAAAGCGGCGAAACGGGCGACGACGTCGAATACCGCGCCACCCGCCGCCGCGCCCACGAACACACCGCCGCCCTCAGCAGCACCCTTTCCGACATGAGCAGCGAACCCGCAAAATTCGCCGACAGCCTGCAACCCGGCTTTACCCTGCTCAAAACCGGCTACGCCCTGACCGGCTACATCTCCGCCCTCGGCGCATACCGCAGCGAAATGCACGAAGGGTGCAGCCCCGACTTTACCGCACAGTTCCACCTCGCCGCCGAACACACTGCCCACATCTTCCAACACCTGCCCGAAACCGAACCCGACGACTTTCAGACGGCATTGGATACACTGCGTGGCGAACTCGACACCCTCCGCACCCACAGCAGCGGAACACAAAGCCACATTCTCCTCCAACAGCTCCAACTCATCGCCCGACAGCTCGAACCCTACTACCGCGCCTACCGACAAATTCCGCACAGACAGCCCCAAAACGCAGCCTGAAAAAGTTTCGGCATTTTGTAAGAGAGGACGGATTGTCAGACAGGTTGCAAGATAGTGGATAAGGCTTTGCGCAGGGTACATGCGTAGGTGGGAGGCATCTGTAGGGTGGATACATAAGGTGGGGAATAGGATGGACTGTACGATGAACTGTAGGGTGGGCTTCAGCCCACCATTTCCACCAACCCCAACACCCAACTGATTCCCACCATCTTCATCAACTCAAAAACACAAACGGAAGAAAGGGATTCCTGCCTGCCGATTACGACTGTTTCAACGATTTGCCCACAATGTCATGTGTTTTCGATGATGTTGTGAAGTGATGAGGTTGGTCGAGATGGTGGGATTGATGGAAATGGTGAGATTGGTGGGCTGAAGCCTACCCTACAGCCTGCGCACGGCAGGCGGCGGCATGGGAAAAACAGGCAGGAATAAAAAACGCGCCCAAAAATAAAAAATGCCGTCTGAAATTGTTTCAGACGGCATCTTAATTTCTGACAAGGTATTACCCCTACCGTATCCACTCACCAATCTTATTATGGCGTGGGTCGGCATGCCGACGCGGTTTTGTCTGAAAATTCGGGCAGGTGCGGAATAACGGCAAACCTGTGCGTATGCCGTAAAAAATGCCGTCTGAAGCTTGTTCGGACGGCATTTTCATAGGAATGCATCAGGCGGTTTTGTTTTTGAGGGGGAGTTTGATATGGGGTTTGGCGGGTTTCGGGGTTTCTTTCAAGCCCAGCTCGATTTGCTGGGCTTCATTCAAGAGGTTGCTCCAGTCGCCTTTTTTGTACCACTCGCGCCCGTCCAGCTCGATGGGGTGTTGGATGCGCTCGCAGCCGTTGCCGCACTGCAAATCGTCTTCGCGGCAATATTTGTCGCAACCCCAACAGATGCGCTCCGGATTTTTGGGGAATATGGGGAATTTTTTCGCCATGATATGTGCCTCGTTTTTTTTATTGGATGAAATTATAGGGGATGCGGCGGCAACGGTTTCGGGTTTATACGTTTTTTACGCGCAGGGGTTAAGGTTTGTGAAATACCGTATGAGGCGGTTTCGGTATTTTATACGGTAAATGTGTCAGGCGCGTAGGGGCGTTCGCATTTTTTGGGAGTTGGTATGAATTGATAGGGTCAATGGAATCGGTGGTCTGAAGCCCACCGATTCCGCCAATCCCCACTATCTCCCGAAAACACCAATCCGCCGTTTTCAGACGGCATTTCGGCTCAATCCAACAACGCATCCACAAACGCGCGCGCGTCAAACGGGCGCAAATCGTCTATGCCTTCGCCCACGCCGATGTAGCGGACGGGAACTGGACGGTCGGAGGCAAGCGCGGCGAGGATGCCGCCTTTTGCCGTGCCGTCTAGCTTGGTAACGATTAAACCGGTCAGCCCCAATGCGTCGTCAAAGGCTTTGACTTGGTTGACGGCGTTTTGACCGATGTTGGCATCAAGCACGACGATGATTTCATGTGGCGCATCAGGCATGGCTTTTTGCAATACGCGCTTCACTTTTTTGATTTCTTCCATCAAATGAAGCTGCGTGGGCAGGCGGCCGGCGGTGTCGGCCAGCATAATGTCGATGCCGCGCGCTTTGGCGGCTTGGACGGCATCAAAACAAACGGCTGCGGAATCGCCCGTGGTTTGCGAAATCACGGTTACGTTGTTGCGCTCGCCCCAAGCTTGAAGCTGCTCGCGCGCGGCGGCACGGAAAGTATCGCCTGCCGCCAGCAATACGGATTTGCCCTGCGCTTGGAAATATTTGGCAAGTTTGCCGATAGACGTGGTTTTGCCCGCGCCGTTGATACCGGCAAGCATAATCACGAAAGGCTCTTTGGTTTCGGGCAAGACCAAAGGTTTCTCCAGAGGCTTAATCAAGTCATACAGTGCTTCTTTCAACGCGCCGCGCAATTCGTTGCCGTCTTTCAGCCCTTTGAGGCTGACGCGGTCGCGCACATCTTTCATCAGGTATTCGGTGGCTTCCATACCCATATCGCTGGTAATCAGCACGGTTTCCAGCTCTTCGTATAAATCTTCGTCGATTTGTCCGCCGCCGAACACGCCGGCCAGCGATTTCGCCATTTTGTCGCGTGATTTGGTCAAGCCTTGTTTCAAACGCGTAGCCCAACTGAGCTTGTGTTCTTCAGTTGTCGCAACGGCTTCTTGAACTTGCTCGACATCCTCGCTGACGGTTTCGGCAACGGCTTCTTTTGCCGCTTCGACTTGTTCCGCTGCTTTTTCAGCCGCTTCCTCTGCTTCAGACGGCATCTCGGCAACGGCTTCCTTTACTTGTTCAAGCGCACCGCTGACGGTTTCGGCAACGACTTCCTTTACCTGTTCAACCGCACTACTGACGGTTTCGGCAACGGCTTCTTTTACCGCCTCAGCCTGTTCTGCCACTTCTTCAGCAACCTCGGCCGCTTCAGACGGCATCTCGGCAACGGTTTCCTTTACTTGTTCAATCGCACTACTGACGGTTTCAACGGCAGATTCGACCTGCCCTTTGACGCTTTCCGTTAAAGATTCGACATCTTCTTTAATATTTTCAACTACTTGAGCAACTTCAGATTCTACTTTTGCTGCGGTTTCCTGAATTTGAGCCTCCTCAGGAGCCGGAGTTTCCTGTTTTTTCTTGCGACGGAAGAAGCTGAACATTGAATTTTCCTTTTAATTTTATAAACTTGAAATAGGGAGTATTGTAGCGTATTTTACGCGGCAAGGTTGTCTGAAAATCCGGGCTGTAAGGTTTCGGCATCTCAAACGTCTAATCATACAAACCGTCCACACAGGAAACATCAAAATGAAACCCCGTACTTTCTTTTCCCTTTGCGCCAAGTTCGGCTGTCTGTTTGCGCTGGGCGCTTGTTCGCCCAAAATCGCCGATGCCGAAGCCGCGACCGTGCCGCATACTTTATCCACTTTGAAAACCGCGGACAACCGCCCCGCCGATGTTTATTTGAAAAAAGACAAACCGACGCTGATTAAATTCTGGGCGAGCTGGTGTCCTTTGTGTCTGTCCGAACTGGGGCAGACCGAAAAATGGGCACAAGATGCAAAATTCGGTTCCGCCAACCTGATTACCGTTGCCTCCCCCGGCTTTCTGCACGAGAAAAAAGACGGCGACTTCCAAAAATGGTATGCCGGTTTGAACTATCCCAAGCTGCCCGTCGTAACCGATAACGGCGGCACCATCGCCCAAAGCCTGAATATCAGCGTTTACCCCTCGTGGGCGTTAATCGGTAAAGACGGCGACGTGCAGCGTATCGTCAAAGGCAGCATCAACGAAGCGCAGGCGTTGGCGTTAATCCGCGACCCGAATGCCGATTTAGGCCGTCTGAAAAATTCGTTCTACAAACCCGACACACAGAAAAAGGATTCAGCAATCATGAATACGCGCACCATCTACCTCGCCGGCGGCTGCTTCTGGGGCTTGGAAGCCTATTTCCAACGCATAGACGGCGTGGTTGACGCGGTATCCGGCTACGCCAACGGCAACACGAAAAATCCGAGTTACGAAGACGTGTCCTACCACCATACGGGCCACGCTGAGACCGTCAAAGTTACCTACGATGCCGACAAACTCAGCCTCGACGACATCCTGCAATACTATTTCCGCGTCGTTGACCCGACCAGCCTCAACAAACAAGGTAACGACACCGGCACGCAATACCGCAGCGGCGTGTACTACACCGAACCTGCCGAAAAAGCCGTCATCGCCGCCGCCCTCAAACGCGAGCAGCAAAAATACAAACTTCCCCTCGTCGTCGAAAACGAGCCGCTGAAAAACTTCTACAACGCTGAGGAATACCATCAGGACTACCTGATTAAAAACCCCAACGGCTACTGCCACATCGACATCCGCAAAGCCGACGAACCGCTGCCGGGCAAAACCAAAACCGCTCCGCAAGGCAAAGGCTTCGACGCGGCAACTTATAAAAAACCCAATGATGCCGAACTCAAACGCATCCTGACCGAAGAGCAATACCAAGTTACCCAACACAGCGCGACCGAATACGCCTTCAGCCACGAATACGACCATCTGTTCAAACCCGGCATTTATGTGGACGTTGTCAGCGGCGAACCCCTGTTCAGCTCCGCCGACAAATTCGATTCCGGCTGCGGCTGGCCGAGCTTCACGCGCCCGATTGATGCAAAATCCATTACCGAACACGACGATTTCAGCTACAACATGCGCCGCACCGAAGTGCGCAGCCACGCCGCCGACTCGCACTTGGGACACGTCTTCCCCGATGGCCCGCGCGACAAAGGCGGACTGCGCTACTGCATCAACGGCGCGAGCTTGAAATTCATCCCGCTGGAACAAATGGACGCGGCAGGCTACGGCGCGTTGAAGAGTAAAGTGAAATAAGCCGCACCGCCGCCTAACCCGACAAAATACCGTCTGAAACCTGCAACGTTTCAGACGGTATTTTTTATCCGGCGGGGATTTTGTCCAGACGGAGATTTTGTTCAGACGGCATCGCCGCCGTTTTCAATCAGCCCCGCCAACCTTTCCAATGCGAAGGCAACGGCCTGTGTGCGGACGGATTCGCGGTTGCCGTCAAAACGGCGGATTTCTTCACAACTTCCGCCCGGAAAGGCAAACCCGAACCAAACTGTACCGACGGGTTTGCTTTCGCTGCCGCCGCCCGGGCCGGCAATGCCGGAAATACCGACGGCGTAATCCGCCTGCGCCACGGCTTTCGCGCCGCGCGCCATCTCATAGACGGTTTGGCGGCTGACCGCGCCGTGTTCGAGCAGGGTTTCGGGCAACACGCCCAAGCGGTCTTCTTTGGCTTTGTTGCTGTATGTTACAAAACTCTGGTCGAACCATTGCGAACTGCCTGCAACGCTTGTGAATGCGGCGGCAAGCATTCCGCCCGTACAGGATTCGGCACAGCTTACGGTTTGACGTTTTTTCGTCAGGTTTCGGGCGATGGTGTGCAGCGCGTCCATTTCCCACTCCCCTTTCAGACGGCGTTTAAGAATTGATGATGTGTATGTCGCGTTGCGGGAACGGGATGTTGATATTAACTTTGCGGAGGTTTTCGACCACTTGTTCGTTCAAGTCGCATTGCAGCGTCCAGCGGTCTGCTTCGTTTGCCCAAGCCCATAATGTGATTTCGATGGCATTGTCGCCCAAGGCGGTGATGTAGGCGGCGGCCTGCCGCTCTTCGTTTTGAACGCACAAGGGGTGTTCGGTAGCGGCTTTCAACACCGCCTCTTTCGCCACTTTCAAATCGCAGTCGTAATCGACGCCGACAACCACTTGGGCGCGGCAAAGCGGCAGGGTGGAACGGTTGACGATGCTGTTGCCCATCACCACGCTGTTGGGCAGCACGACTTCTTCGTTGTCGGTCGTCCGCAAAGAAGTCTGCACCATCTTGATTTCCCGGACATGTCCTTCAAAACCGCCGACGCGGATAAAGTCGCCGACTTTGAACGGGCGGAACAGGATAATCAGCGCGCCGGCGGCAAAATTGGACAGCTGGTCTTTCAGAGACAACGCCACCGCCAAACCCGCGCCGCCGATTAAGGCGGTTACGGATGTTGTGGAAACGCCCAACCGGCCCAATGCGGCAATAATCACCAAAATCAGCAGCCCGATATTGGCGACGTTGCCGAGGAAGCTGATCAGCGTGGCATCGACCTTGGCGCGCGTCATCGCCGCCCTCATCACGGCGACAATGCGTTTCGCCGCCCATTTCCCGACCAAAAAAATAAGCAGCGCGGCGGCGAGGTTCAGCCCGAACGCCCACGCCTTTTCAGCCAGATGCTCCCAGCCGGAAGCACTTATCAGGTGTAAAAAATCAAATTGTTTGAAGTCCATTGTTTTTCCTCTCGATCGAACATCCGCCCCGTGCGGCGTAATCGGCACAGGTGTAAAAATGCCGTCTGAAGCCCTGCGGGGCGGTATGTTTGTTTTATTTCAAAACCGTCCTGATCCAACGGGAAACCCATCCGCGCTGGTTCGCATCAATATCGCGCTGCGCGGGGGCGGTGGTGTGCGTCGGGGCTTGGGCGAAGCGGAACACGTCGGGCAGGCGCGTGTTTTTGACGGCGGGGTAAACCCACATTTCGGACGGAACCGCCTGCTGCACTTCCCGACTTTGCAGCCATTGCACCAGTTTTGCCGCCAGCTTCGGCTGTTTCGCGCCCTTCAAGACCGCCGCGCCTTCAACCTGACGGAATACGCCGCCTTTTAAAAACAGGTTGCCCGTCGGCGGCTCGCTGTATTTGCCTTTGGAAAAATACACTTCCGCCGCAGGACTGGCGGCATAACCGACTACCAGCGGATACGCGCCGCCGTTGTGCGAAAAGTCAGTGTAATACGCCTCGCTCCAGCCTTTGGCGACCTTCACGCCGTTCTGCCGCATCTGTGCCCACCATTTGAACGCGCCTTCTTCGCCCATCCCGCTGATGTTCGCCATCAGGAAGCCCAGCCCGGGGGAAGACGTGGCGGGGGATGGCACGACCAATAGGTTTTTATATTCGGGGCGGGTCAAATCCTGCAGGGTTTGCGGCAGGGGCAGCTTTTTGCCTTCAAACCATTTTTTGTCGTAATTGATGGACACATAGCCGTAATCGACCGCCAAAGCCGAAGGCAGCCCGACCGCGACGGGGGCGGATCCGGGTTGCGCCGCCGCCAAAATGCCCATTTCCCGCGCTTTGCCGATATTGGCGTTGTCCAAACCGTACACCGCGTCGGCAATCGGGTTGGCGCGGCTCAAAATCAGCTTGTTGAGCATTTCGTTTGCATTGCCAGCCTGAATAATCGACACCTTCGCATCGTTTGCCCGCTCGAAGCGCGCAATCAGCCCTTTGGGCAGGCTGAACGACTTATGCACCGCCAGCCTGACTTCCGTCTGCGCCTGCAGGTATGCCGAAACCGCCAACAGCGGCAGCAGCCAAATTTTCTGTTTCATTCCGAGTCCTCCTCTATTCGCTGTAAAATAACATTCTAACAAATTTTCACGGTTCAAAATGCAAGAAAACCCGACCTTGCAACTATTTAACATCAACAACACGCCGCACAATGCCGGCGCGGTATGCAGAAACTTTGTCAGAACACCGCCAAACTCATTACAATACCCTCTAAATCCTGAAAATACGAAAGAAAAGCCATGCGTAAAACCTTCCTTATCCTGATGACCACCGCCGCCCTTTTGTCGGGCTGCGCGTGGGAAACTTATCAAGACGGCAACGGCAAGACCGCCGTCCGTCAAAAATATCCCACAGGCACGCCCGTTTATTACCAAGACGGCAGCTACTCGAAAAATATGAACTACAACCAATACCGCCCCGAACGCCATGCCGTGTTGCCCAACCAAACCGGCAACAACGCCGACGAAGAGCATCGCCAACACTGGCAAAAGCCCAAATTTCAAAACCGATAAACCCGCCCGATGCCGTCTGAAGCCGCTTCAGACGGCATCGCACAGGAAAACGCTATGCCGCACAACACTTTAAACATCGTCATCCTCGCCGCAGGCAAAGGCACGCGCATGTATTCCAAAATGCCCAAAGTGCTGCACCGCATCGGCGGCAAGCCCATGGTCGGGTGCGTTATCGACACCGCCGCCGCACTGAATCCGCAAAACATCTGCGTCGTCGTCGGACACGGCAAAGACCAAGTTTTGGACACCGTCAAACGCGATGTCGTCTGGGTAGAACAAACCGAACAGCTCGGCACCGGCCACGCCGTCAAAACCGCCCTGCCCCACCTTTCCGCCGAAGGCCGCACGCTGGTGCTGTACGGCGACGTTCCTTTAATTGACGTTGAAACCCTCGAAACCCTGCTCGAAGCCGCAGGCAACGAAGTCGGGCTGTTGACCGACGTTCCCAACGACCCGACAGGCTTGGGCCGCATCATCCGCGACGGCAACGGCAGCGTAACCGCCATTGTCGAAGAAAAAGACGCCGACGCCGCCCAAAAAGCCGTGAAAGAAATCAATACCGGCATTTTGGTTCTGCCCAACGCCAAACTCGAAAACTGGCTGAACAGCCTTTCCAGCAACAACGCCCAAGGCGAATATTATTTAACCGACCTCATCGCCAAAGCCGTTGCCGACGGCATCAAAGTTCATCCCGTCCGAGTGCGCGCCTCCTACCTCGCCGCCGGCGTGAACAACAAACTCCAACTGGCCGAACTCGAGCGTATTTTCCAAACCGAACAGGCGCAAAAATTGCTCAAAGCAGGCGTTACCCTGCGCGATCCGGCGCGTTTCGATTTACGAGGCCGTCTGAAACACGGACAGGATGTCGTAATTGATGTGAACTGTATCTTTGAAGGCGAAATCGAGCTCGGCGACAACGTCGAAATCGGCGCAAACTGCGTCATCAAAAACGCCAAAATCGGTGCAAACAGCAAAATCGCCCCCTTCTCCCACCTCGAAGACTGCGAAGTCGGCGAAAACAACCGAATCGGCCCATACGCCCGCCTGCGTCCGCAAGCCCACCTTGCAGACGACGTACACATCGGCAACTTCGTCGAAATCAAAAACGCCGCCATCGGCAAAGGCACCAAAGCCAACCACCTCACCTACATCGGCGACGCCGAAGTCGGCAGCAAAACCAACTTCGGCGCCGGTACGATTATTGCCAACTACGACGGCGTGCACAAACACAAAACCGTCATCGGCGACGAAGTGCGCATCGGTTCAAACTGCGTACTGGTTGCCCCCGTAACACTGGGCAACAAAGTAACCACAGGCGCGGGCAGCACGATTACCCGCAATGTCGAAGACAACAAACTCGCCCTCGCCCGCGCCCGCCAAACCGTCATCGAAGGCTGGATGCGTCCCGAAAAAGACAAACAATAAAGCTATGCCGTCTGAAGCCGGTTTCAGGCTTCAGACGGCATCCCAAAACAAACATCCGATAAGGACGGCAAACTATGTCATTACCCCCTTGCCCGCAATGCGCCTCCGAATACACCTATGAAGACGGCGGACAATACATCTGCCCCGAATGCGCCCACGAATGGAATGAAACCGAATCCGCCGCCGACCTTGCGGCTCAAGTGCTCGATGCCAACGGCGCAGTGCTGCAAAACGGCGATACCGTCATCCTCATCAAAGACCTCAAGGTAAAAGGCAGCTCGATGACGATCAAACAAGGTACAAAAGTCAAAGGCATACGCCTACAGGAAGGCGATCACAACATCGCCTGCAAAATCGACGGCAGCGCGATGAATTTAAAATCAGAATTCGTCAAAAAAGCCTGACCGCCCAAACAGTAAAATGCCGTCTGAACCCCTTATCGGATTCAGACGGCATTTGTCCGTCGGGCAGGTTTATACGCCCAGCAGCCCTTGTCCCAAGAATCCACCTTTTTCCACGCCTGGCAAGACGAAGAAATAGCCGCCGCCGAAGGGGCTGATGTATTCTTCCAGCGGTTCGCCGTTAAGGAGGTTTTGCACGAAGATGAATCCGTCGGCAAGGTTTGCCTGATAGCAGACGAACACCAGCCCGACATCAAGCTGTCCGCTTGAGGCGAGTCCGCGCGAATAGCTGTAGGCGCGGCGGAAGAGGCGGTGTTTTTTGAGGAATTCGGGATCGCGCGGATTCGCCAGGCGTATATGGCTGTCTTTGGGCGTGGTATTCCCCTCGGGGTCTTTGGCAAAATCCGGTTGGTCGGCTTCTTTTTTGCCGTCCATCGGCGCGCCGCTGTATTTGCGCCGCCCGAAAATGTCGGTTTGCTCTTGAAGCGGCGTCCTGTCCCAAAACTCGACAAAGTGGCGGATAAGGCGGACTGCCTGATAGCTGCCGTTTTTCGCCCACTCCGGTTCGTCGAGGCTGTTGGCGGCTACACCCGTCCACAAAACCTCGTCGGCGGTTTTGGGGTCGGAAACCTTGGGATTGCCCGTGCCGTCGCGGAAGCCCAATAGGTTGCGCGCCGCCATCGCGCCGGGTTCGGATTTGGGCTGCCACCCGTCGATACTCCAACGGATAACGGCGGTTTGGGCGGTATGTTTGATGATGTCGCGCAGGGCGGCTTGGCAGGTTTCGGGGGTGAAGGCGCAGATTTGCAGGCTCAAATCGCCGTCGCACCAGCTTTTTTGCAGCTTGTCGTTGGGGAAGTCGCGCATTTCCTGCAAATGAACCGGTTTTTTGTCTTTGAGTCCGAATCGGCCGTCAAACAGGCTGCTGCCCACCCCCACCGTAACGGTCAATCCGTCGGGGTTGAAGGCTTTGCCCAAAATGCCGCTGCCGGCCGGTGGAAGTTTGTCGTCGCCGTCTTGGTATTCGCCGCCCTGGGTAAGGAACTCGATACGGGCGGTCAGCGTGCGGAACAGGTTTTCCAGCTGCTTGGCACTTTGCGCGGTAACGTCGAAGGCGCACATAATGGAAAATGTCTGCTGCGGCGTAACGATGCCTGACTGATGTTCGCCGTAGCAGGGATAGGCTTGGGGCGAATGTTGGCTTTCGGCGGTGCGTTCGGCGGTTTCGCCCTGTTTTTTACCGCCGAGATAACCTCCGATTGCGCCGACTGCTCCGGCGGCAAGGGCGGTTTTAAAGAGGGTGCGCCTGGTCGGTTGTGTCGGGTTGTTCGTACTCATTTTTTATCCTTTGTTTAAACTCGGTATCCGATACGGCGGAACGCGGGAAACGGAAACCTCCGCCTTTTTCAATACCTTTCCGGTTTTGCAGATAAAATTTCAGACGGCATCTGTCGCCAAATGCCGTCTGAACGCTCAAGGCTTATTTCAAGCCGAGTATGCCGCGAAGTTGGGCAAGGTCTTCGGCAAGCGCGTTAACGGGGGCTTGTAACGCTTTGCGGTCGGCCTCGCTCAGCTTGTCGTAGGTTTCAAAACCGTCTTTAGTACGGTATTTCGCCAGAATTTCGTTGACCTGTTTGAAGTTGGCATCGGTTTTTTCCAACAACGCTTTGTCTTTGGCTTCGATTAGCGGACGGAACAAATCAACGATTTTTTTAGATCCGTCCACATTGGCTTGGAAGTCGCTCAAATCGGTGTGGCTGTAACGGTCTTCTTCGCCGCTGATTTTACTGCCCGCCACTTCTTCAATCAGTTCGGACGCGCCGCCGACCACTTTGCCCGGAGGGAATGCCAACGCGTCGATTTCTTTTTGCAGGGCTTCAACATCGGTCATCAGTTTCGCTGCAATTTCCTTCACGCCGGATACGTCTTTTTCTACCCAAAGGGCGTGTTCGATACGGTGAAAGCCGGTAAATCCGGCATCTTTCGCACCGTCTTTGAAGTCGTCTTCACGAGCATCGATGACGGGGTCGAGTTCGCTGAAAAGCTCGGCAATCGGTTCGATGCGTTCGTAATGGACGCGGGTGGCGGCAAACAGGGATTTCGCCTTTTCAATGTCGCCGGCTTTGACGGCTTCGGTAAAGGTTTTGGTTTTCGCCACCAGCTCTTTGACTTCACCTTGGACATAGGCTTTATAGTCGGCGAGCGGCTGGGACAGTTTTTCCAAATCCGCTTCGTTGGCAGTGTCTTTAAAGCCGCTGTCGGTAACCACCAGCTTGCCGCGCGGATTGGTCAAAAGGCCGCAGGTCATTTCGTATTCGCCCGGCAGCAGGGTTACAGTCATTTTGTCGGAAAGTCCGGGGGCGATGTTTTCGCGCTCGTCCACCACCATCACGCCTTTCAGAATTTCCCATTCGAGCTTGCGGCCGCTGTTGTTTTTAATATTGAACACAACCTGTCCGCTCGGCACGGTCAGCTCCATCGGTTCACAGGCATTGTCGTTGACGGCGATACTGACCGAACCGCCTTCGTTGGCGGATTGGGTCTCACCGGACGCAGCTGGTGCGGCTTTCTCCGCTTCCGGCGGCTGGCAAGCAGTCAAACCTAAGGCAAGCATCACAGACAATGCGGTCAAATTGAGTTTTCTCATTTCAGCTCCTCTTTACGGGTTAAAGTTTCAGACGGCCTGCTGCCGCGTAAAAACCAAGTCATGACGGGAATAAGGTATAGCAGCCAAACCAAGGCCTCGCCCTGCGTCGGATGGTCGGTATAGCCGAAAAATCCGCCGAGCAGCACGCCCAACGGACTGTCTTCGTGCAAATATTTTGATGAGTCGAACACAATATCCTGAAGCGCGTTCCAAATACCTGCCTCATGCAGCGCGCGCAGCGAGCCGGCAAGCAGACCAGCGGCAACGATAATCAGAAACGCCCCTGTCCAACGGAAAAACTTCGCCAGATTCAGGCGTATCCCACCCTGATAAATCAACGCGCCAATCACGGCGGCAGCCAAAACCCCCGCTACCGCGCCGGCCGGCATCTGCCAAGTCGGGCTCTGTTTGAATACGGCAAGCAGAAAAAAAACACTCTCCAAACCTTCGCGCGCCACGGCAAGAAACGCCATACCGACCAAGGCCCATCCTTGACCGCTGCCACGGTTCAAAGCCGCCTGTACAGAATCCTGAAGCTGCTGCTTCATCGAACGCGCCGCCTTTTTCATCCATAAAATCATATAAGTCAGCATCGCGACAGCAACCAAACCGATAATGCCGACGACGAACTCCTGCTGCTTCTGGGGAATCTCGCCCGTTGCCGAATGGATGCCGTATCCGATGCCCAAACACATCAAAGAAGCAAGGACGACCCCGAACCAGACCTTAGGCATCAGTTTGGAATGTCCGGACTGTTTCAAAAAACCCGCAACGATACCGACAATCAGTGCGGCTTCAATGCCCTCGCGCAACATAATTAAAAAAGCAACCAGCATAAGTATCAGTTTATAAGTAAATGGACGGTATATTATCAGGACATTTATATGACTTGTAAATAAGAATACAAACTATTTTGCCATATTTTTTTCAAACTACCCCACCGCCGGAAAACTTCAGGGCTGTGTTAAAATCTCCTTTTTCAAACCTTTAAAAAATCAGTCGCTTGAAAATCCGATTCAAGGATTTCAACGGTATTGCCCCATTATGAAAAAACACCTGTTTCAAACGGCACTGTTCGGCATGGTTGCCGCCATTCTTGCCGCCTGTCAAAGCAAAAGCATCCAACCCCTCCCGATTCCTGATACATCCGTTATTCAAGGCCCCGACCGCCCTGCGGGTACCCCTTTTCCTGTCGGCACTACGGTTTCAGGCGGAGGGGCGGTTTACACGGCGGTTCCTCACGACAGCCTGCCGCACTGGAGCGCGCAAAACTTTACCCAGAGCCTGCAGTCTTTCAGGCTTGGCTGCTCAAATTTGAAAAACCGCCAAGGCTGGCAGGATGTGTGTGCCCAAGCCTTTCAAACCCCCGTCCATTCCTTTCAGGCAAAACAGTTTTTTGAACGCTATTTCACGCCGTGGCAGGTTGCAGGCAACGGAAGCCTTGCCGGTACGGTTACCGGCTATTACGAGCCGGTACTGAAGGGCGACGACAGGCGGACGGAACAGGCCCGCTTCCCGATTTACGGCATTCCTAATGATTTTATTTCCGTCCCGCTGCCTGCAGGCTTGAGGAGCGGGAAAAACCTTGTCCGCATCAGGCAGACGGGAAAAAACAGCGGCACAATCGACAATACCGGCGGCACACATACCGCCGACCTCTCCCAATTCCCTATCACCGCGCGCACAACAGCAATCAAAGGCAGGTTTGAAGGAAGCCGCTTCCTCCCTTACCACACGCGAAACCAAATCAACGGCGGCGCGCTTGACGGCAAAGCCCCCATACTCGGTTACGCCGAAGACCCCGTCGAACTCTTTTTTATGCACATACAAGGCTCGGGCCGTCTGAAAACCCCGTCCGGCAAATACATCCGCATCGGCTATGCCGACAAAAACGAACATCCCTATGTTTCCATCGGACGCTATATGGCGGACAAAGGCTACCTCAAACTCGGGCAGACCTCGATGCAGGGCATCAAAGCCTATATGCGGCAAAATCCGCAACGCCTCGCCGAAGTTTTGGGGCAAAACCCCAGCTATGTCTTTTTCCGCGAGCTTGCCGGAAGCAGCAATGACGGCCCTGTCGGCGCACTGGGCACTCCGTTGATGGGGGAATATGCCGGCGCAGTCGACCGGCACTACATTACCTTGGGCGCGCCCTTATTTGTCGCTACCGCCCACCCGGTTACCCGCAAAGCCCTCAACCGCCTGATTATGGCGCAGGATACCGGCAGCGCGATTAAAGGCGCGGTGCGCGTGGATTATTTTTGGGGATACGGCGACGAAGCCGGCGAACTTGCCGGCAAACAGAAAACCACGGGATATGTCTGGCAGCTTCTGCCCAACGGTATGAAGCCCGAATACCGCCCGTGAACCGGCAAAACAATGCCGTCTGAAGCCCATACCGGCCAATCGGGCGCATTAAGGCGAAGTTTTGCGATACCGCAGGCACAAAATTCCTTTCTTATTTGACGGAATTATAGTGGATTAAATTTAAATCAGGGCAAGGCGACGAAGCCGCAGACAGTACAAATAGTACGGAACCGATTCACTTGGTGCTTCAGCACCTTAGAGAATCGTTCTCTTTGAGCTAAGGCGAGGCAACGCCGTACTGGTTTTTGTTAATCCACTATAATTTCCGCCCGAACGGAAATACCCCTTGCAAACGGACAGAATCGGACGGATATTCAAACGCGTCCGAACAAAAAAAGGCGGACATTCCCGCCCGCCTGTACCGGTACAGAAACCGCACATCCGATTCGGCGGCGGCATCCTCCCGGTTATCCTCTGCTAAAGCAACAATGCCCGGGGTCTGCCGTTGCATTTGATTTCTTTTTCCAATTCGTCAAACTCGGCTTCAAACCGCCGTTTCAACTGCTCGATCGCCGCCTGACGCTGCTGATACGTTTGGTTTGACGGCAACGCATTTCGCGCGTCGAGGTATGCCTGTGCCGTTTGTCCGCACTTTTTCTGATGGGCGATGATTTTGTCCTTCATCGCCGCATCGGTTTTGACATACTGCCTGCGTTCGACATACAGCTCTTTCCCGTCGTCGGAAAGTTTGATCGGGATTTCCCCTATCCCCGTGTTTATCGAAAGCGCGCCGTCTTTTTCAGACAAAACCACAGATGTTTCCTTACCTGTAACCACGTTGATTTTATTAAGGAAGTAATTGCCTTTTTCTTTTTTGATGGCAATCATACCCTCTTTTTTGTCCGACTTTTCGCGCCAATAACCCTCGTAACCGCCGGCATCCTTGCCGCAGCCCGCCAACACCGCCGCCACGCCGACGGCCAAAAGCATTTGTTTCATTTCCATACTCCGTTAACATTAAGACCGAGCGAGTATATTGTTTTTTTTTTTCAGCTTGTCAATATTGATTTGCAAAAACTATAAACCGGCGGCAGGCAATGCCGTCTGAACACCCTTCCCGGATAAACAGGGAAATCCCTCCTTTTTTTGAGCAAGCCCAAGCCTTCAGACGGCATTTTGCTGTTTTCCGACACTAGGCGGTTTATAATCCGAAGCGGAAGGTGTGGCACGGGAGCCGTCCGCGCCTGTTTTTTTTCAACCGGATACTAAGGAACAGTTATGTGCGGTATCGTCGGCGCCATCCGCGCCCATCACAACGTCGTCGATTTTTTGACCGACGGCCTCAAACGCCTCGAATACCGGGGTTATGACTCATCAGGCATTGCCGTCAATACCGACGGCAAAATCAAACGCGTGCGCCGCGTCGGACGCGTGCAGCTTATGGAGGACGCGGCACGCGAAAAAGGCATCAGCGGCAGCATCGGCATCGGGCATACGCGCTGGGCGACACACGGCGGTGTTACCGAGCCGAACGCCCACCCGCACATCAGCGGCGGTATGATTGCCGTCGTACACAACGGCATCATCGAAAACTTTGAAAGCGAACGCAAACGCTTGGAAGGTTTGGGATACCGTTTTGAATCGCAAACCGATACCGAAGTCATCGCCCACAGCATCAATCACGAATACGCGCAAAACGGCGGCAGGCTGTTTGAAGCCGTGCAGGAAGCGGTCAAACGTTTCCACGGCGCATACGCCATCGCGGTTATTGCCCAAGACAAGCCTGATGAATTAGTCGTGGCGCGTATGGGCTGCCCGCTTTTAGTCGCTTTGGGCGACGATGAAACCTTTATCGCTTCGGACGTATCCGCCGTCATCGCCTTTACGCGCCGCGTGGCGTACCTCGAAGACGGCGACATCGCGCTGCTGGCTTCAGACGGCATCAAAAGGCTGACCGATAAAAACGGCTTGCCCGCCGAACGCAAAGTCAAGGTATCCGAACTCTCGCTCGCCTCTTTGGAACTGGGCCCGTACAGCCACTTTATGCAAAAGGAAATCCACGAGCAGCCGCGCGCGATTGCGGACACGGCTGAAATTTTCCTCGACGGCGGCTTCATCCCCGAAAACTTCGGCAAAAACGCCAAAAGCGTGTTTGAAAGCATCCGCAGCGTCAAAATCCTTGCCTGCGGCACGTCCTATTACGCCGCGCTGACCGCCAAATATTGGTTGGAATCCATCGCCAAAATCCCGGCCGATGTCGAAATCGCCAGCGAATACCGATACCGCAGCGTGATTGCCGATCCGGACCAACTGGTCATTACCATTTCCCAATCCGGCGAAACGCTGGACACGATGGAGGCTTTGAAATACGCAAAATCCTTGGGACACCGCCACAGCCTCTCCATCTGCAACGTGATGGAATCCGCCCTGCCGCGCGAAAGCAGCCTCGTGCTTTATACCCGTGCCGGTGCGGAAATCGGCGTCGCCTCGACCAAGGCATTTACCACGCAGCTGGTCGCGCTGTTCGGTTTGGCGGTAACGCTGGCGAAAGTGCGCGGTTTGGTTTCCAAAGAAGACGAAGCGCGTTACACCGAAGAACTCCGCCAGCTTCCCGGCAGCGTGCAGCACGCTTTAAACCTCGAACCTCAAATTGCCGCCTGGGCGCAACAGTTTGCCAAGAAAAGCAGCGCGCTGTTTTTGGGGCGCGGCATCCATTACCCGATTGCCCTCGAAGGCGCGTTGAAGCTGAAGGAAATCACCTACATCCACGCCGAAGCCTATCCTGCCGGCGAGCTGAAACACGGGCCGCTTGCTTTAGTGGACGAAAACATGCCTGTCGTCGTCATCGCGCCCAACGACAGCCTGCTGGACAAAGTCAAAGCCAATATGCAGGAAGTCGACGCACGCGGCGGCGAACTTTTCGTCTTTGCCGACCTCGACAGCAATTTTAATGCCACCGAAGGCGTGCACGTTATCCGCGCTCCGCGCCATGTCGGCGAATTATCCCCCGTCGTGCATACTATCCCCGTGCAGCTCCTTTCCTACCATGTCGCCCTCGCACGCGGTACTGATGTGGACAAACCGCGCAACCTGGCGAAATCCGTAACCGTCGAATAAATCCCGCCGGTTGGCAAAAATGCCGTCTGAAGCCCGATTTTTCAGGCTTCAGACGGCATTTCCCCGTTTGATTTGCGGTATAATCCGCCTTTACCCATTGTTTGCAAAGCACAATATGACACGCAAAATCTTAGTTACCTCCGCCCTGCCCTATGCCAACGGCAGCATCCACCTCGGCCACATGGTCGAACACATCCAAACCGACGTTTGGGTGCGCTTCCAAAAACTGCGCGGCAACGAATGCCACTACTGCTGCGCCGACGACACCCACGGCACGCCCGTGATGCTTGCCGCGCAAAAACAAGGCATCGCGCCCGAAGACATGATTGCCAAAGTGCGCGAAGAACACCTCGCCGACTTCACCGGTTTTTTCATCGGCTACGACAATTATTACAGCACCCATTCCCCTGAAAACAAACAGTTTTCCCAAGACATTTACCGCGCGTTGAAAGCCGGCGGCAAAATCGAAAGCCGCGTCATCGAGCAGCTTTTCGATCCTGAAAAGCAAATGTTCCTGCCCGACCGCTTCGTCAAAGGCGAATGCCCGAAATGCCACGCCCAAGACCAATACGGCGACAACTGCGAAGTCTGCGGCACGACCTATTCCCCGACCGAACTGATCAACCCGTATTCCGCCGTTTCCGGCGCGAAACCCGAATTGCGCGAATCCGAACACTTCTTCTTCAAACTGGGCGAATGCGCCGACTTCCTCAAAGCATGGACTTCCGGCAACAACCCGCACGACGGCAAGCCCCATCTGCAAGCCGAAGCCCTCAACAAAATGAAAGAATGGCTGGGCGAAGGCGAAGAAACCACGCTGTCCGACTGGGACATTTCCCGCGACGCGCCGTATTTCGGTTTTGAAATCCCCGATGCGCCGGGCAAATACTTCTACGTCTGGCTGGACGCGCCCGTCGGCTACATGGCATCGTTTAAAAACCTGTGCGGCCGCATCGGCATCGATTTCGACGAATACTTCAAAGCCGGCAGCCAAACCGAGATGTACCACTTCATCGGCAAAGACATCCTCTATTTCCACGCCCTGTTCTGGCCCGCTATGCTGCATTTCTCCGGCCACCGCGCCCCGACCGGCGTGTACGCACACGGCTTCCTAACCGTCGACGGACAAAAAATGTCCAAATCGCGCGGCACGTTTATTACCGCCAAATCCTATCTGGAACAAGGCCTAAACCCCGAGTGGATGCGCTACTACATCGCCGCCAAACTCAACAGCAAAATCGAAGACATCGATTTGAACCTGCAAGACTTTATCTCGCGCGTCAACAGCGACCTCGTCGGCAAATACGTCAACATCGCCGCCCGCGCGTCAGGTTTCATCGCCAAACGCTTTGAAGGAAAACTCAAAGACGTTTCCGACAGCGCATTGCTGGCAAAACTGACTGCGCAAAGCGAAGCCATTGCCGAATGCTACGAAAACCGCGAATACGCCCGCGCCCTGCGCGACATCATGGCATTGGCAGACATTGTCAACGAATACGTTGATGCCAACAAACCTTGGGAACTCGCCAAACAAGAAGGCCAAGATGCACGCCTGCACGAAGTATGCAGCGAACTCATCAACGCCTTCACCATGCTGACCGCCTACCTCGCCCCCGTATTGCCGAAAGTGGCCGAAAATGCCGCCAAATTCCTGAATTTGGAAGCCATCACTTGGGCAAACACAAGGGTAACCTTGGCGGGCGAACACGCCATCAACAAATACGAACATTTAATGCAACGAGTGGAGCAAAAACAAGTGGATGATTTGATCGAAGCCAACAAACAAAGCATCGCCGCCGCAGCCGCGCCTGCCGCCGAAGAGAGCAAATACGAAAAAGTCGCCGAACAGGCCAGCTTCGACGACTTTATGAAAATCGACATGCGCGTCGCCAAAGTATTGAACTGCGAAGCCGTCGAAGGCAGCACCAAACTTTTGAAATTCGACCTCGATTTCGGTTTTGAAAAACGCATCATCTTCTCCGGTATCGCCGCGTCTTATCCCAACCCTGCCGAGTTAAACGGAAGAATGGTCATCGCCGTCGCCAACTTCGCCCCGCGCAAAATGGCAAAATTCGGCGTATCCGAAGGCATGATTTTGAGTGCCGCCACGGCAGACGGGAAACTGAAGCTCTTAGATGTGGATACAGGCGCGCAACCGGGCGACAAAGTCGGTTAAGTAGAAATATCAAAAAAATGCCGTCTGAACCATTTGGGCGTTCAGACGGCATTTTTTTCGCAATCCCAATAAAATCAAACCACCCGATTTTGCGCCTCGCCTTTCACAAAGGCGTTAATGTTCGCCAACAATATATCGAACAGCCTGTCCAAAGCCTCGCGGCTCGCCCACGCGGTATGCGGCGTAACAATCAGATTGGGAAGTCGCGCCTTCAACAGGGGATTGCCGCCCCTAGGCGGTTCCTCCGTCAAAACATCGACACCTGCCCCGCCAATCTGCCCGTATTTGAGTGCGGCAACCAGCGCGTTTTCATCCACCAACCCGCCGCGCCCGCAATTGATCAAAACCGCACCGGGCTTCATCTGCTGTAATTCGTTTTCGCCTATCATATTTTCAGTTTGGGCGTTCAGCGGACAGTGCAGCGACAACACATCAGCAGCCCGTACCGCATCTTCAAAGGAAACATAGCCTTCACGCACAGCGGGCGCGTGTTTGTGTTCGGCAAACACCACCCTCATACCGAACGCCTGTGCATATCGGGCAAGCGTCCGTCCTATATTGCCGCGTCCGAAAACCGCCAGCGTTTTGCCGTTCAAATCCCGAATCGGCGCACCGTAATGGCAGAAAAACGGCGACTTTTCCCATAATCCTGCCGCGACATCACGCTGATAGGCAGGCAAATTCCGCATCAACGCAATCATCAGCATAAAGGCATGTTCCGCAACCGATTCGTTTCCGTAGGCGCGGACATTACATACCGCAACGCCCGCCGCCTCCGCCGCCCCAATATCGACATTGTTCACGCCGGTCGCACTGACGGCAATCAGCTCCAACTGAGGATTATCCGCAATGATATCGGCAGAAATGACAACCTTATTGGTGATGACGATGTGCGCACCGCATACGCGTACCGCCGTTTCCGCGGCATCTGTCGTGCCGTAAACCGCAAGCTCGTGCGGAAAATCAAAATGAAAAACCCGACCAGGCAAAGTATCCGCATCCAATACGACCACCTTCTTCTGATTCATAATTTTTATCCCCATTTGAAAAATGATTTATTTACACTAACAACAAATAGCAAATTTAAACCGCACAGCCTTATGATAATCTTTATCATCTCTCCGTAAATTTTCAATTAATTTTTCAATCAAGGAGATGATGATGCTTAAAACCTTGACTTTTGCCGCACTGCATTTCAGCACCGCCTTCAGTGTAACCTATGTACTGACGGGCAGTATAGGCGTATCGGGGGCGGTCGCGCTGGTCGAACCCCTAATCAACACCGTCGTTTTCTATTTCCATGAAAAAGCATGGAACCTTTACGAAAAAAATAGGGGCTGTACTAGATTAGCCCTAAATTCCACACCAATCCCGCAGGATTTTAAGCTGCCGGGACGGTGTGCCGAAGTTAAATCGAAATTCGCATTCTTTCAAGAACAGTGGGAAAGATTTGCAATCGATTCCGTTGTATTTTCGCAAGACGC
>NZ_JBLRPR010000014.1:0-28742 GCF_047915665.1 Neisseria sp. LACPHL-SPEC-2024-00856 | reverse complement strand
AGGATGGGTAATATTGGCGGAATCGGTGGGCTGAAGCCCACCCTACAGATCGTTCAGACGGCATTGTTTGCGTTTTTCGGAGGGGGGGCAAATGAACCGCCGACAAACCGATGCCGTCATTCCCGCGCAGGCGGGAATCTAGGATGCGGAATCTCAAGAAACCGTTGCACCCGATAAGTTTCCGTGCCGACGGGTCTGGATTCCCGCCTGCGCGGGAATGACGGTTCAGTTGCGTAGGGCGGATTCGGTGTATTCGATGAAAACGGTGGAAATGTGGGATTGATGGAATCGGTGGGCTGAAGCCCACACTACAGAGCTTTCAGACGGCATTTTTTGCGTTTTCGGGATGGGGGCAGCAAATAAAATGCGTCATTCCCGCGCAGGCGGGAATCTAGGATGCGGAATCTCAAGAAACCGTTATATCCGATAAGTTTCTGCGCCGACGGGTCTGGATTCCCGCCTGCGCGGGAATGACGATTCGGGCATTCCTGACGATTCGGGTATTCCCATAGTTTCGCCGGGCGGACGTGGGAAAATGCGTAACGGGCATTGTGGGCGCGGAACGAGCGGTTTTATGCCCCGGATTTCCGTTTTCGCGCGAACATATCAGCCCGCCTGCCGCGTTTGCGCTTGAAATCGGGTATGTTTCGTCTTAAAATATGCTGCTTTCAGGGTATAGGCACTTGCCCGAAAAGCACGTTACGCGTCTATCTTACGCGGCGTGTTTTTTTTTGACCGGATTTTTCCGACCGGATGCCCCCTGCCGAAGTCCCTTCAGACGGCATTGTCAAGAATTTTATTAAAAACAGGATTCCCATCATGAGCACCCCCGCCCTCCTCGTCCTCGCTGACGGCAGCGTATTTCACGGCACATCAATCGGTTACGAAGGTTCGACTTCCGGCGAAGTCGTGTTCAATACTTCGATGACCGGCTATCAGGAAATCCTGACCGACCCGTCCTACTGCAAACAAATCGTTACCCTCACCTATCCGCACATCGGCAATACCGGCACCAACGCCGAAGATGAAGAAAGCCGCAGCGTTTACGCCGCCGGTTTGATTATCCGAGACTTGCCGCTCTTGCACAGCAACTTCCGCGCCTCTGAAAGCCTGCACGACTATTTGGTACGCAACAAAACCGTCGCCATCGCCGACATCGACACCCGCCGCCTGACCACGCTGCTGCGCGAAAAAGGCGCGCAAGGTGGTGCCATTTTAACCGGCGCAGATGCCACCGTTGAAAAAGCACAAGAACTCATCGCCGCATTCGGCAGTATGGTCGGCAAAGACTTGGCAAAAGAAGTTTCCTGCACGGAAACTTACGAATGGACGGAAGGCGAATGGGAATTGGGCAAGGGTTTCGTTACTCCTGACGAACAGCCTTACCACGTCGTCGCCTACGATTTCGGCGTGAAAACCAACATCCTGCGTATGCTCGCCTCGCGCGGCTGCCGCCTGACCGTCGTCCCCGCCCAAACAAGCGCACAAGACGTGTTGGCACTCAATCCCGACGGCGTGTTCCTGTCCAACGGCCCCGGCGACCCCGAGCCTTGCGACTACGCCATCAAAGCCATACAAAAACTGATGGAAAGCGGCAAACCGATTTTCGGCATCTGCTTGGGACACCAGCTCATCAGCCTCGCCATCGGCGCGAAAACCCTGAAAATGCGCTTCAGCCACCACGGTGCGAACCACCCTGTACAAGATTTGGACAGCGGCAAAGTCGTCATTACCAGCCAAAACCACGGTTTCGCCGTCGATGTCGACACCCTGCCCGCCAACGCAAGGATTACCCACAAATCCTTGTTTGACAACACCTTGCAAGGCATCGAACTGATAGACAAACCCGTGTTCTGCTTCCAAGGGCACCCCGAAGCCAGCCCCGGCCCGCAAGACGTCGGCTATCTGTTTGACAAATTTATTGGCAATATGAAGGCGGCAAAACAATAAAGCTGATTTTTTCAGACGGCCACACTCAACTCAACAATAGGCCGTCTGAAAACCAAACCTCAAAAAATATAAATTCAGACACCCTCTCAACATCTATACTGTCTGCAAACTCAGCCCTCAAATCAGAAAGGAAAAACCATGACAGAAAAGCAAATGCGCATCCTATCCGTCGTCGCCACCCTGACCGCCGTCGGCATGTACGTTTCCTATATCCCACAAATCCAAAACAACCTTGCCGGCAACCCCGGCTCGCCGCTGCAACCCCTCGTCGCCGCCATCAACTGCACATTATGGGTTGCCTACGGCTTTTTGAAAGAAAAACGCGACTACCCCGTCATGCTGGCAAACGCCCCCGGTATCATTTTGGGCTTGATTACATTTATCACTAGTTTTTAAGGAAGTTTTCAGACGGCCTGTGCAACATAAAAACGCAAAAGGTCGTCTGAAAAAGAGTCACCAAAATATCAACGGCAGGAATTTTTCAGGTAGCTTTTTATAGAAAGGCAGATGGAACAAACGCCGCGAGCGTTTTTTCAGACGACCTTTGAACCCATCGGTAGGGTGTGTGCCGCAAGGCACGCACGCGGTGGGTCGGGATTGCAGGGAAAATGAAGAACGCGTGCGTGCGTACAGCACACACTCTATATGCGGGCTACGACTTGTACAATCTGCCGTCGCTTACTTGACAGTTTTATTGGCCTTGCCTCAACCTACGTGTGCTGATTATTTTAAATAAATAGAATCATGGATATGATATGGAAAACCCAGATAAAAAAACTAAACAATTAAATTTGCCAATATTAATCTCATCAATAATGGCATCAATAGTAGTAGCAATTACTTTTATTGCTTATGCTTCTCAGTTCCATAGTTCACTTGGAGACCAAGAAAAATTCGGGCAGTTTGGAGATTATATTGGTGGTATTCTTAATCCAACATTAACGGCAGTCAATATCTTTTTGCTTATATATTTCCACAAAGAAATTTTGGACAAAACCAACCAAAGCCAAGGAACAGCTGAAAAAAGCTTGCAAATAGCTGAACAAAACCTGCAGAAATCGCAAGAATCTTTTTTATTAGCAGAGGATAGAGATCAAATTTTTAAACTAATAGAAAATCATCATTACATTTTACGGTCTTTAATGGCCAAGGATGATGAAGGTGAAATTCATCGTGGAATTGATACATTTTGGCTTTTTCGAGGAATGTTAGAGAAAGGATATAAAATTCAATCTAGGAATACGGAAGAAAAAAAAGAAAATGCGAAGGGTGCGGAAGAAAAGAAAAATGGAAAAGATATAAATTCATTAAAGGAGTCATATAATTTTATATACAAAGAACAACAGCAGCGTCAATATTTAGGACATTATTTTAGAAATTTATTCCATATTTTTAAGTTTATTGATGAATCACAATTTAATGAAAAAGAAAAGAGTGAATATGCAGAAATAGTAAGAGCGCAATTATCTTATCTTGAATTGCACTTTCTTTTTTTGAACTGTTTAATTGAAGAAGGAGAAGATTTTAGACAGTACGTTACAAAATTTGAATTGCTTAAAGAATTAGAATATTTTGAGTTCAACCCAAAGTCAAAAAAAGACAATATCACCCCTATAAGAATTGAGATCTCACCAACTATAGAAACTTGGAAAAAGGAAACACCATGCCCAAACGTACCGACCTAAAATCCATCCTTATCATCGGCGCCGGCCCTATCGTTATCGGTCAGGCCTGCGAATTTGACTATTCGGGCGCACAGGCCTGTAAGGCTTTACGTGAAGAAGGCTATAAAGTCATTCTGGTGAATTCCAACCCCGCCACGATTATGACCGACCCTGAAATGGCGGATGTTACCTACATCGAGCCGATTATGTGGCAGACGGTGGAGAAGATTATCGCCAAGGAGCGGCCTGATGCGATTCTGCCCACGATGGGCGGTCAGACCGCGCTGAACTGTGCGCTGGATTTGGCGCGCAACGGCGTGTTGGCGAAATACAATGTCGAGCTGATCGGCGCGACGGAAGACGCGATCGACAAAGCGGAAGACCGCGGACGCTTTAAGGAGGCGATGGAAAAAATCGGCCTCTCCTGTCCGAAATCTTTTGTCTGCCACACGATGAACGAAGCTTTGGCGGCGCAGGAACAGGTCGGCTTCCCGACGCTGATTCGTCCTTCTTTCACCATGGGCGGTTCGGGCGGCGGTATTGCCTACAATAAAGACGAGTTTTTGGCGATTTGCGAACGCGGTTTCGATGCGTCTCCCACGCACGAGCTGTTGATTGAGCAGTCCGTGCTCGGCTGGAAAGAGTACGAGATGGAGGTTGTACGCGATAAGAACGACAACTGCATCATCATCTGCTCGATTGAAAACTTCGACCCGATGGGCGTGCATACGGGCGACTCGATTACGGTTGCGCCGGCGCAAACGCTGACGGACAAGGAATACCAAATCATGCGCAACGCAAGCTTGGCGGTATTGCGCGAAATCGGCGTGGACACGGGCGGCTCGAACGTGCAGTTTGCGGTGAACCCTGAAAACGGCGAGATGATTGTGATTGAGATGAACCCGCGCGTGAGCCGTTCGTCCGCGCTGGCTTCCAAAGCGACGGGCTTCCCGATTGCGAAAGTGGCGGCAAAACTGGCGGTCGGCTTTACGCTGGACGAGTTGCGCAACGACATCACCGGCGGCAAAACCCCCGCGTCGTTCGAGCCTTCCATCGACTATGTCGTGACCAAAATCCCGCGTTTCGCGTTTGAAAAATTCCCTGCCGCAGACGACCGCCTGACCACGCAGATGAAATCGGTGGGCGAAGTGATGGCGATGGGCCGCACGATTCAGGAAAGCTTCCAAAAAGCCCTGCGCGGCTTGGAAACAGGCTTGTGCGGCTTCAATCCGAGAAGCTCCGACAAAGCGGAAATCCGCCGCGAACTGGCGAACCCAGGCCCCGAACGTATGCTGTTTGTGGCAGACGCATTCCGCGCGGGCTTCACGCTGGAAGAAATCCACGAAATCTGCGCCATCGACCCTTGGTTCTTGGCACAAATCGAAGACTTGATGAAGGAAGAAAAAGCGGTTTCAGACGGCATTTTGAGTGATTTGGATTACGCCGCCTTACGTCGTCTGAAACGCAAAGGCTTCTCCGACAAACGTTTGGCACAATTGTTGAACGTAAGCGAAAAAGAAGTGCGCGAACACCGCTACGCGCTGAAGCTGCATCCCGTGTACAAACGCGTCGATACCTGCGCCGCCGAGTTTGCCACCGAAACCGCCTACCTCTACTCTACTTACGAAGAAGAATGCGAAGCGCGTCCTTCCGACCGTAAAAAAGTGATGATTCTCGGCGGCGGCCCGAACCGCATCGGTCAGGGCATTGAGTTTGACTACTGCTGCGTTCACGCCGCGCTTGCCCTGCGCGAATCGGGCTTTGAAACGATTATGGTCAACTGCAACCCAGAAACCGTGTCCACCGACTTCGACACCAGCGACCGCCTCTATTTCGAGCCGCTGACATTGGAAGACGTGTTGGAAATCGTCCGCACCGAAAACCCGTGGGGCGTGATTGTGCATTACGGCGGTCAAACCCCGCTGAAACTCGCCAACGCGCTGGTTGAAAACGGCGTGAACATCATCGGCACGTCCGCCGACAGCATCGATGCCGCCGAAGACCGCGAACGCTTCCAAAAAGTGTTGAACGACTTAGGCCTGCGCCAACCGCCCAACCGCATCGCCCACAACGAAGAAGAAGCGCTCGTCAAAGCCGAAGAAATCGGTTATCCGCTGGTCGTGCGCCCGTCTTATGTTTTGGGCGGCCGCGCCATGCAGATTGTTCACTCTGCCGAGCAGTTGCAAAAATATATGCGCGAAGCCGTGCAGGTTTCCGAAGACAGCCCCGTGTTGCTCGACTTCTTCCTGAACAACGCGATTGAAGTCGATGTAGACTGCGTTTCAGACGGCAAAGACGTCGTTATCGGCGGCATCATGCAGCACGTCGAACAGGCGGGCATCCACTCCGGCGACTCCGGCTGCTCGCTGCCGCCCTACTCCTTAAGCGAAGAAATCCAAGACGAAATCCGCCGCCAAACCAAAGCGATGGCGTACGCGCTGGGCGTGATCGGTCTGATGAACGTGCAGTTTGCCGTACAGGACGGCGTGGTGTTCGTATTGGAAGTGAACCCTCGTGCCAGCCGTACCGTCCCCTTCGTCTCCAAAGCCACCGGCGTGCCGCTCGCCAAAGTCGGCGCGCGGGCGATGGCGGGGATTTCCCTGAAAGAACAAGGCGTGGAAAAAGAAGTCGTCCCCGATTTCTATGCCGTTAAAGAGGCCGTGTTCCCCTTCATCAAATTCCCGGGCGTGGATACGATTTTGGGACCGGAAATGCGCTCCACCGGCGAAGTCATGGGCGTGGGCGCAAGCTTCGGCGAAGCCTACTACAAAGCCCAACTCGGCGCGGGCGAACGCCTCAACCCGACCGGCAAAATCTTCCTCTCCGTGCGCGAAGAAGACAAAGAACGCGTCATCAAAACCGCCAAAAACTTCCAAGCCTTAGGCTACGGCATCTGCGCCACGCGCGGCACGGCGCAATACCTGACCGAACACGGGCTGATTGTACAAACCATCAATAAAGTCCCCGAAGGCCGCCCGCACATCGGCGACGCGCTGAAAAACGGTGAAATCGCACTGGTCGTGAATACCGTTTCCAGCGATCCGCAATCCGTGTCCGACAGCCACATCATCCGCCAAAGCGCATTGCAGCAACGCGTGCCGCAATACACCACCACTGCCGGCGGCGAAGCGATGAGCGAAGGCGCGAAAAGCCGAGACCATCTGGGCGTGTACAGCGTTCAAGAGTTGCACGGGCGTTTGAAAAACCGCAACTGATGCCTGAATCAGGTTGAACAATGCCGTCTGAAGCCGTTTTGCGGTTTCAGACGGCATTTTGTCATTCGGAAAGCCGATGTTGCCACATACAAGCCGCACATAAGGAACAGCCCTATCACGCTCCCCATATAGACTGCCATTGCCGCCGGCTATACATCATCTTATTTATTTTTTCTCAAAGTTATTAAGTAAGCAAAAACAGTTTTATGACGGATTTCTATAGAATTATCCACAGAGATTGTTTCCCAGTTCCTCCGCCAAAAAATCCAAAAATACGCGTAAGCGGAGGTTGACGGCTTTATCGCTGTAATAAACAGCATTGAAGGGGTGCGTTTTATTGGAGGTTTGTTCGGCGAGCAGGGGAATTAACTTTCCTTCAGCGATGTCGTTGTCAACCAAAAAATCTGATAAGCAAGCAATACCGCAACCTGAAAGGCACAACGAGCGTAAGATTTCACCGCTGCTGGCGGTAAAGTGCGGTGAAATTTTATAGGGATTTCCTTGCGCATCTAAAACCGCCCATGTATTTAGAGAACCGGGTTCTGTGAAGCCTAAACATTGATGGTTGGCAAGATCTTCTGTAGATTGCGGCGTGCCGTGTTTTGCCAGGTATTCAGGACTGGCGACTACGCGGAAGCGGCTGTCAAACAGATGGCGTGCACGCAGCCCGGAATCGTCCAATTCTCCGGCCCGTAAGGCAATATCGACTTTGCGTTCAATCAGATTGATATAGCCTTCGGAAGAAACGAGCGAAAGTCGGATATGCGGATAGCGTTCGTTGAATTTTGCTGCCAGTGGCGCCAGCAGATGCAGCACCATCGGCATCGCGGAATCCACGCGCAACACGCCTTGCGGCACTTCGTGCACTGCCAGCATTTCGGTTTCCGCCGCTGCCATTTCTTGCAGGATTCTCTGCGCGCGGCGGAAATATTGCGCGCCTTCTTCCGTCAGACTGAGTTGCCGCGTGGTGCGGTTGAGCAGGTTCACACCCAACTTTTCCTCCAGCCGTTTGACGATGCGGCTTACGGCAGAATTTGCCATCGCCAACTGCTCCGCCGCACGGCTGAAGCTGCCGCTTTCCACCACTTGAACAAATACGGTCAGTTCTTCTGAATTGGTTTTCATTTTATTATTCCATTTGACGCAAAAGTGTTTTCTTATTTTTGCACTTTTAAATTACAAAGTAAAACGGCACAATACATTCATCAATTCACAAACGAGGTAACAAATGAATATTTTATTATTAGACGGCGGCAAAGCGTTCGGACATTCTCACGGCGGGTTAAACCGCACGCTTCACAAAAAAGCGAAAGAAGTTTTGACCGCGCTCGGACACAATGTACAAGAAACCGTGATTGATGCCGGCTATGATGTTGAGGCGGAAATCGAAAAATTCTTGTGGATGGATGCTGTGATTTGGCAAATGCCGGGCTGGTGGATGCACGAGCCTTGGACAGTGAAAAAATATATAGACGAAGTATTAACCGGCGGACACGGCAAGTTATATCACAGCGATGGCAGGCACAGTGCCAATCCGACCGAGGGCTACGGCACAGGCGGCTTGTTGCAAGGCAAAAAACATATGCTTTCGCTGACTTGGAATGCGCCGATTGAAGCCTTTACCCGCGAAGGCGATTTCTTCGAAGGCAAAGGCGCGGATGTTTTGTATATGCATTTCCACAAACTCAACGAGTTCATCGGCTTGAGCCGCCTGCCGACATTCTTATGTAACGATGTAATTAAAAATCCGCAAGTGGAAAAATACCTGGCAGACTATCAGGCACACTTGGAAAAAGTGTTCGGCTAAAAATTTGTCTTATAAACAAACAAAGGCCGTCTGAAAGATTGAATGATCTACACCCCTAAAGTTGGATTAACCAACCGACTAAGGTGCAGATTATTTAGGGCAGAATCTTCGAAGGCTCTGGCGGTGGGTATCGCCAAATAGGAAACCGTCCGATTGCTCGGGCGGTTTTGGTGGATTATTGACTTAAAAGCAACAATCAAGGCTAGAATCATTCCAGCATCAATCGTTACAGTCAATTGCAAATTGCCTGCTGAAATAGAGATTTGCATTTTGATGATTCCTGTAAAGTTTCAAACTTGGCAGGAATGCAAAAATCCCCTTGTTGGCAGCATGGGGATTTTTGCTTATCCCACCGCTCTTTGAGTTTCTCGCCTCTCGCGCCTGAATCTATGTCATACAGTTCCTTTCATTCAAATCAACAAAAGAATGCCGTCCGAACATCCGTTCAGACGGCACTTGTCTTCCCGCAATAGACTTGGGGCTGTTCTAACGTACCACCTCTTCGTTCCGCCCCAAAACCATCGCATCGCCGTAGCTGAAGAAACGGTATTCGCGTTCAACCGCATGACGATACACGGCGCGGATATGACCCATACCCGAAAACGCGCTGACCAACATCAGCAGCGTCGATTTCGGCAAATGAAAATTGGTAACCAGCCTGTCGACAACATTAAAACGGTAGCCCGGCGTGATGAAAATATCGGTGTCGCCCTGTCCGTCCTTCAAGCGTCCCGTCTCGCGCGCGGCAGACTCGAGGGCGCGCATGGAAGTCGTGCCGACCGCCCACACCTTATTGCCGCGCGCTTTGGCGGCTTCAACGGCGGCGGCGGTTTCAGACGGCACTTCAAACCATTCGCTGTGCATTTTGTGTTCTTCGATTTTTTCCACACGCACGGGTTGGAATGTCCCCGCACCGACGTGCAGGGTTACTTCTGCGGTTACTGCGCCTTTGTCTTTCAGGCGGCGCAAAAGTTCTTCCGTAAAATGCAGACCCGCCGTCGGCGCGGCGACCGCACCCTGATATTTGGCATAAACGGTTTGATAACGGCTGTCGTCATCCGCATCGGCGGCACGTTCGATATAAGGCGGCAGAGGCAAATGGCCGTTCTGTTCCAAAAGTTCGTAAACGGTTTGACCGCCTTCAAAACGCAGGCAGAACAGTTCGCCCTCACGCCCGACCATCACGGCGCGGATGCCGCCTTCAAACACCAGCCCCATACCGGGCTTGGGGGACTTGGACGAACGGATGTGCGCCAGTGCGGTATGGTTGTCCAACACGCGCTCAATCAGGGCTTCGATCCTGCCGCCGCTGTCTTTCTGCCCAAACAGCCGCGCCTTCATGACTTTGGTGTTGTTGAACACCAAAACGTCGCCCGCCTCGACATAATCCGGCAAATCGCCGAACACCCGGTCTTGCAGCGGCATATCGGGCAACGCAACCAAAAGGCGGCTGCTGCCGCGCACTTCGGGCGGATGCTGGGCAATCAGCTTTTCGGGCAGGGTAAAATCAAAATCTGAAATATCCATTTTTACACTCTCGTTCGGGCAAGCCGCCATTATACGCACTTTAGCCCTTTTTCAGACGGCATCTTTGTCCGAAAAACCAACAGATTAGAATAAACACTCTTAACCTGGAACATCTTGTGCGCAAAATCAAACTTCCTGCACATTTCCCCCAAAAACCGCCGTTTTTTGATATTTTACTGGACATTTACCGACAACTTCGGGAAAATAAACACATTCTCACGGTCGTTTTCCACCACAGGAAAACCGTATCCGAACACCATTCCGCCCGGTTTGCGCCGTTGCCGCAAGCCGGCTGTTTTCTGAAAAACCAACGCAACAACCCGCCGGAACACCGGCAGCCTTTAAAGGAACAGAAATGGATTTGCGCAAATTAAAAAAACTGATTGATTTGGTTGAAGAATCGGGTATCGCCGAAATCGAAGTTACCGAAGGCGAAGAAAAAGTCCGCATTACCCGAACCATCGCAGCAGCCCCGGTTTATGCCGCACCCGCACCTGCCGCAACCATGGCTGCCGCACCTGCACCGGCACCCGCCGCAACAACCCCCGCGCCTGCCGCAGCACCTGCAACCCGAGATTTGTCCAATGCGCAAAAATCACCTATGGTCGGTACGTTCTACCGCGCACCCGGCCCGAATGCCTCCGCATTTGTCGAAGTCGGACAACAAGTTAAAGCAGGCGACACCTTGTGCATCATCGAAGCGATGAAACTGATGAACGAAATTGAAGCCGAAAAATCCGGTACGGTCAAAGAAATCCTGGTCGAAAACGGTACCCCCGTCGAATTCGGCGAACCGCTCTTCATTATCGAATAATCCTGTTTTCAGACGGCATAGATTCCCGATGCCGTCTGAAATGCTTTCTCCTTCCAGCATTTTTGCACCCGCCTCTTTTATGTCGGGTCGCCTGAAACCACAGGAAAAGTCATCATGTTGAAAAAAGTTTTAATCGCCAACCGCGGCGAAATCGCATTGCGGGTGCTGCGAGCCTGCCGTGAAATGGGCATTGCCACCGTTGCCGTCCACTCCGAAGCCGACAAAGACAGTCTCCACGTCAAACTTGCCGACGAATCCGTGTGTATCGGTCCCGCCTCCTCGGCGCAAAGCTATCTGAATATCCCCGCCATTATCGCCGCCGCCGAGGTTACCGATGCAGATGCCATCCACCCCGGCTACGGCTTCCTTGCCGAAAACGCCAATTTCGCCGAACAGGTCGAACAATCGGGCTTTATCTTCATCGGCCCTAAAGCAGACACCATCCGCCTGATGGGCGACAAAGTATCCGCCAAACACGCCATGATCGAAGCGGGCGTGCCTTGTGTTCCCGGTTCTGACGGCGCGCTGCCCGACGACGGCGAAGAAATCCTCAAAATCGCCGATAAAGTCGGTTATCCCGTCATTATCAAAGCCTCCGGCGGCGGTGGCGGCCGCGGTATGCGCGTCGTCGAGAAAAAAGAAGACCTCCTCCAGTCTGTTGAAATGACCAAAGCCGAAGCAGGCGCGGCATTCGGCAACCCGATGGTTTACATGGAACGCTATTTGCAACGTCCGCGCCACGTCGAAATCCAAGTGATTGCCGACGAACACGGCAACGCCGTCTACCTTGCCGAGCGCGACTGCTCCATGCAGCGCCGCCACCAAAAAGTTATCGAGGAAGCACCGGCTCCGTTCATCACTGAAAAAGAACGCGCCAAAATCGGCAAAGCCTGTGCCGACGCCTGCAAACGCATCGGCTATCGCGGCGCAGGTACGTTTGAATTCCTTTACGAAGACGGCGAGTTCTTCTTTATCGAGATGAACACACGCGTTCAGGTTGAGCATCCGGTTACCGAGCTCATCACCGGCGTGGACATCGTACAAGAGCAATTGCGCATTGCGGCCGGCCTGCCGTTGCAATACAAACAAAAGGATATTCAAGTCGAAGGCCACGCGTTTGAGTGCCGTATCAACGCCGAAGACCCGTACAATTTCATCCCAAGCCCGGGTCTGATTGAAAGCTGCCATCTGCCCGGCGGCTTCGGTATCCGCGTCGACAGCCACATTTACCAAGGCTACCGCATCCCTCCTTACTACGACAGCCTGATCGGCAAAGTCTGCGTCGTCGGTAAAGACCGCGACCAAGCCATGGCCAAAATGCGCGTAGCCCTTGCCGAGCTGGCGATTACCGGCATTAAAACCAATACGCCGCTGCACCGCGACTTGTTCAACGACCCAGTTTTCCAAAAAGGCGGCGTCAGCATCCACTATTTGGAACACTGGCTGGAAGATCGCAAAGCCAAACAGGACAAATAAGCCGTCCCCGATATGCCGTCTGAAACAGTTTGTCCGTTTTCAGACGGCATTTCCGTTACACACCCATCCCCTTATACAGTACGACCCTATTCCGAAGGTCTGTTAAGAAAGCCCGCTATGCCTTACCAACAAATCACCATCAACGTCAACGATGCCGTCGCCGAACGCCTCGCCGACGCGCTGATGGAACACGGCGCACTCTCCGCCGCCATCGAAGATGCCTACGCCGGCACGCAAAACGAACAGGCGATTTTCGGCGAACCCGGTATGCCCGCCGAACAAATCTGGCAGCAGAGCAAAGTCATCGCCCTGTTCGGCGAACACGACGAAGCCGCCACCATCATCCAAACCGCCGCACAAGAATGCGGGTTAAAAGACTTGGCATACACCGGCGAAACCATCGAAGACCAAGACTGGGTGCGTCTCACGCAATCGCAATTCGACCCCATCCAAATTTCCGAACGCCTGTGGATTACCCCCTCTTGGCACGAAGCCCCCGAAGGCACTGCCGTCAACCTACGCCTCGATCCCGGTCTCGCCTTCGGCACCGGCAGCCACCCGACCACGCGCCTCTGCCTCAAATGGCTGGATACACAACTCAAAAACGGCGAAAGCGTCCTCGACTACGGCTGCGGTTCAGGTATCCTGACCATCGCCGCCCTCAAACTCGGTGCAGGTTCTGCCGTCGGCGTCGATATTGACGAACAGGCCATCCGTGCCAGCAAGGACAACGCCGAACAAAACAACGTCGATGCACAATTCTTCCTGCCCGACGGCCTGCCTCAAGGGCAATTCGACGTAGTTGTTGCCAACATCCTCGCCAACCCTTTACGTATGCTCGGCGAAATGCTTGCCGCCCGCACCAAACAAGGCGGCCGCATCGTGTTATCCGGTTTGTTGGACGAACAAATCGAAGAACTCAGCGGCATTTACAGCCAATGGTTCGATCTCGATCCTGCGGAAACCGAAGAAGGATGGGCGCGATTGAGCGGGACAAAACGCTGACAAGCAAAGGAAACACCGTGCAGGATAAAAACAACCTCTGCTGGCTCGATATGGAAATGACGGGGCTGAATCCCGAAACCGACCGCATTATCGAAGTCGCGATGATTATTACCGACTCGGATTTAAATGTATTGGCGCAATCCGAAGTCTATGCCATCCACCAAAGCGACGAGCTGCTCGACAATATGGACGAGTGGAACACCGCCACACACGGCAGGACGGGGCTGACGCAGCGCGTGCGCGAATCGTCGCATACCGAAGCCGAAGTCGAACAGAAACTGCTGGACTTTATGTCGGAATGGATACCCGAACGCGCCACGCCGATGTGCGGCAACTCCATCCACCAAGACCGGCGTTTTATGGTCAAATATATGCCGAAACTGGAAAACTACTTCCACTACCGCAACCTTGACGTTTCCACGCTCAAAGAGCTTGCCAAACGCTGGAATCCGCCCGTTGCCAAAAGCGTCGTCAAACGCGGTTCGCACAAGGCATTGGACGACATTTTGGAAAGCATCGAAGAAATGCGCCACTACCGCGAACACTTCCTGATTTCCGCCACCAAACCCGATACGGAATAAGAAACAAAAAATGCCGTCTGAAACGCAGTTTGCATTTCAGACGGCATTTTTACAGCAGATTGAAATCAAAAATATACACGCCCGTCATTCCCGCGCAGGCGGGAATCCGGAAGGTCGGGCTTGTTGGTCATGAAGTGGTCTTGAAAATGAAACGTTATCGAAAATCTGACGAACTGAAAGAAAAATATAGCGATATAGATGAGACTTTTGAATTTATAAAGGGGTTTATCTATGTAATTGCCCTTGCTTTTACCGCATATGTCGCTATCCGTTTTTTCTGATGCGCTTCCGATAAAATGCCGTCTGAAGGCTTCAGACGGCATTGTTTCAGGTGGCGGCGGCTTCCTGCCGGGTGCGGCTGATTTCGGCACGTTATTTTCAATCATTACAGAAACTGAAAGGTCTGGATTCCCGCCTGCGCGGGAATGACGGCGGTGTGCATTCTTACTTCAATCTGCCAAACAAATCGAACAGAGAAACCCTGTCCGTCAACACATCATGCAGCCATCGCCTTGAACACTTCAACCGCAACCGCAACCGTTTCGTCAATCAGCTCAGGCGTATGCGCGGCGGAAACAAAACCGGCTTCGTAAGCTGACGGGCCGAATGCGACATTGCGGTCGAGCATACCGTGGAAGAAATGTTTGAAACCGTCGATATTGGAACGCACCATATCAGCATAGTTTTGCGGCGTATGGCTGGCAAAATACAAACCAAACATACCGCCCACGCTATCCGCCGTAAACTCAACACCATATGTTTTAGCCGCATCGGCAATACCGTTGGCGAGGCGTTGGGTCAAGGCAGTCAGGTTTTCATAGAAGCCTTCGCGCTGAATGATTTCCAGCGTTTTCAAACCGGCTGCAACCGCAATCGGATTGCCGGACAATGTACCTGCCTGATACACGCCGCCCAACGGGGAAATACATTCCATAATGTCTTTACGGCCGCCGAACGCCGCCAAAGGCATACCGCCGCCGATCACTTTGCCCATGGTGGTCAAATCGGGTTTGATGCCGTGCAAAGATTGCGCGCCGCCCAGCGCCACGCGAAAGCCGGTCATCACTTCGTCGTAAATCAACACGGCACCGTGTTTTTCAGTCAATTCGCGCAAGGCTTTGACAAAGGCTTCAGACGGCCTAACCAGATTCATATTGCCGACAAAAGGCTCCAAAATCACACAGGCAATGTCATTGCCGCTTTGGGCAAAGGCTTCTTCCAGCTGGGCGATATTGTTGTATTCGAGTACCAAAGTATGTTTGGTAAAGTCGGCAGGCACGCCGGCGGAAGACGGGTTGCCAAACGTCAGCAGTCCGCTGCCGGCTTTGACGAGCAGGCTGTCGGAATGGCCGTGGTAGCAGCCTTCAAACTTGATGATTTTGTCGCGGCCGGTAAAGCCGCGTGCCAGACGGATGGCGGTCATGGTGGCTTCGGTACCGGAGCTGACAAGGCGCAGCCGTTCGACGGACGGCATGATTTTGGCGATTTCTTCGGCGATGACGATTTCGCCCTCGGTGGGCGCGCCGAACGACAAACCGCCCAAGGCAGCTTCGCGCACGGCTTCGATGACTTCGGGGTGCGCGTGTCCGACAATCGCAGGGCCCCAAGAGCCGACATAGTCGGTGTAGCGCGTGCCGTTTTCGTCCCAAACATACGCGCCTTCGGCTTTTTTAATAAAGCGCGGCACGCCGCCGACGCTGCCGAATGCGCGGACGGGGGAATTCACGCCGCCGGGGATGATGGCTTTGGCGCGGTCGAATAAAATTTCGTTACGGTTCATATATATCCTTAAATTCCATCCAAAGGCAGGTTTTAGGTTCTGAAACAGAAAAAGCTATTTTATCATTTTTCAGGTTTCGCCAAGGATTTGCCCGCTTCTTTGCGGATGACGTCAACCGTATCCCGGATGACGGAACGCTCGTCTTTTTCAACTTTATGTGTAAAGCGGTAGTCCCGGACAACTCCCTCCCCGTCGTAATCCACACACCACTCCCAATGCCGGCGTTCTGATTTCATATAAATGAAATTGGTCGGCAAAAAATTATAAATAGGCAGGCTGACTTCATGATAGGCATAACAGCCGAAAGGGTTGCGCTTCCCGAAACGTGCCTCTACCTCCGCCCGGGTCGTTTTGCCTTTAACAACCGTTTGTGCGATTCCCTCTTCCGTCTGATCACGCAGGAACTGATGTTCCCTGTCGCCGAAATTACTGGTACACGCACACAGCAGCAATGCCGCCCACACAGCCGGTTTCATACACACCTCCCATTAAAGCCAAACATTTGTTATAAGTTTTACCGTCTGCACCCGTATAGGTATAGCCGTTTTTCTGTAAAACATCGGCGTAATCATTTTGCAAACAAATGTCCATACTGCTTATCTTTGCGAACATCGTATCTGCCATCATAGTAAGTACATTGTCCAGAAATATGTTGCCCAATGTCACTATCTTGAACTTGGCTTGTTGATTGATAGTTAAATTTACTTCCTATTGCCGATAACACAACTTTATAGTTATTTGATCGACAATTATGAACTGATTTCACCCAGCGTGGATTAAGTCTCGTGCAATTAAAATCCGCACAATGACCAAAACATCCTGTTAGCATCATGGTGGAAACAAAAAGTAATGCTATATTAAAATGGTTTTTCTTCATATTTTTCTCCATTTGGTTTGTTTGGGTTGATTAATTTAGGAATATATTTGTTGATGTATTTACCATTTTCATCTTTTTCGGTCGGTTCGCTCCATATTAACTTATAATCTTTCCAAGCTTCCGTTAAAACAGGTTCGCCATTTTTCTCAAAAATATCCCCATTCTTATTCCTTTGGTACTGTTCAGGCACTTCTGCAAAATAACTGCTATGCGGATAGCAAAACCCCTTACATGTACCTTGTGTGGTGTCATTATTCCCTAACAAGAAAAATGGCGGTATCCACATTGTCGATCTATTACCAATAAAATCCTTGTTATGCATAATCGAATAGGCTCCGCTGTTATAAGTTTTACCGTCTGCACCCGTATAGGTATAGCCGTTTTTCTGTAAAACATCGGCGTAATCATTCTTCACATTTGTGGCTGTACCATAGAAACGTGCTTTTCTGATTGGGGCAATGCCATTTTGTTTTTGATTATTTACCCAATCTTTTAAGGAAACGCCTGCTGTAATTCCCCCACGACTGTGATTACTGGTATCAACCGAATACAGCCATCAAAACCGGATAAATTCATATTAAAAACAATATTCTGTTTACAAAACCCACATCGTGCTATAATCCGCACCGATTTTCAGACGGCACCGTCATGCCGTCTGAAATTTTTTCATTCCAACAACAATCAGCCCCGCAATTACGGCTGCCTGAGAAAGACACAAACCATGAAAAAAGTATTTATCCGTACCTTCGGTTGCCAAATGAACGAGTACGACAGCGAAAAAATGCTGTCCGTCCTTGCCGAAGAACACGGCGGCATCGAGCAGGTTACCCAGCCCGACGACGCCGACATCATCTTGTTCAACACCTGCTCCGTGCGTGAAAAAGCGCAAGAGAAAGTCTTCTCCGATTTGGGACGCGTACGCCCGCTCAAAGAAAAAAATCCCGACCTCATCATCGGTGTTGCCGGCTGCGTCGCCTCGCAAGAAGGCGAGAACATCGTCAAACGCGCTCCGTATGTGGACGTGGTTTTCGGCCCGCAAACGCTGCACCGCCTGCCCAAACTCATCGTCGATAAAGAAACCACCGGTCTCTCGCAAATCGATATTTCCTTCCCCGAAATCGAGAAATTCGACCACCTGCCGCCTGCGCGCGTAGAAGGCGGTTCGGCATTCATTTCCATTATGGAAGGCTGTTCCAAATACTGCTCTTACTGCGTCGTCCCTTACACCCGCGGCGAAGAATTCTCCCGCCCGCTCAACGACGTATTGACCGAGATTGCCGGTTTGGCGCAACAAGGCGTTAAAGAAATCAACCTCTTAGGCCAAAACGTCAATGCCTATCGCGGCGAAATGGACGACGGCGAAATCTGCGACTTTGCCACTTTGTTGCGCATCGTCCACGAAATCCCCGGCATCGAACGCCTGCGCTTTACCACCAGCCATCCGCGCGAATTTACCGACGCGATTATCGAGTGCTACCGCGACCTGCCGAAGCTGGTTTCCCACCTGCACCTGCCGATTCAAAGCGGTTCCGACCGCGTATTGAGCGCGATGAAACGCGGCTACACCGCTTTGGAATACAAATCCATCATCCGCAAACTGCGCGCCATCCGTCCTGATTTGTGCCTCAGCTCCGACTTTATCGTCGGCTTCCCGGGCGAGACCGAGCGCGAGTTCGAGCAAACCTTGAAACTGGTGAAAGACATTGCCTTCGACTTGAGCTTCGTCTTTATTTACAGTCCGCGCCCTGGCACGCCTGCCGCCAACCTGCACGATGATACACCGCATGAAGAAAAAGTCCGCCGCCTCGAAGCTTTGAACGAAGTCATCGAAGCCGAAACCGCGCGCATCAACCAAACCATGGTCGGCACGGTTCAACGCTGCCTGGTCGAGGGCATCTCCAAAAAAGACCCCGACCAACTGCAAGCCCGTACCGCCAACAACCGCGTTGTCAACTTTACCGGCACACCCGACATGATCAACCAAATGATCGATTTGGAAATCACCGAGGCCTACACCTTCTCCCTGCGCGGCAAAATTGTCGAAGCCTAAGTCTTCCCCACTGTAAAAATGCCGTCTGAAGCGTTTCAGACGGCATTTCTCACTTTGCAACGAACATCAGAACGTTTTGTTAAACTCGACAAACACCCGATTTTTCTCGTATTCGTTAAACACGTCGTTACTCCACGTTTCGCGGTGCGACAGCGTCAGGCGCGGCGTGATGCCTTTGAAATGCAATGCCCGGTGCCAAAGGCTCAAGGATGTGTCCAATTCTTTATCCCTGCGCCTTTCCCCTTTAAAACCGCTGAAAAAGCCGGGTTTCTCATAATGCCGTTTCGCCGCGCCGAGGCGCAACAGCGAAGACAGGCCGCTGCCGCCCCATTCCTGCCCCCAGGCAAAGCGCAGGCCGTAACGGTTGAAATTGTCGCCACGGTCGGCGGGGTTGCGCTCGCGGTAAAAATCCAAACCGCCCGTCCAATATTGGCGCGCATTCCGGTAAAACACCAGCGAATTGGAAATTTGCAAATGGGTATTGTCGGAACGCGCCCGGCGCGTATTCTTCAAACGCCCCCACTCCGCCGAAGACAGCGTTTGCCATTTCGGGGTTTGCCAACGGTTGAAATAAAGGCGTGCGCCGTTGGCGTAAGAATAAGCGTCGTTGCCGTAGGTGCGGCGTTCGTGGAACACTGCCAGCCCGACATCTTTACGCCGGTCGGCAAAACCGATGCCGCCGGAAACACCTGCCGTCATATCGTTGAATTTCTTATTCCCCGGATAAACCCTGCCGGACACGTCGCCGCCCGCCGTCGTGTACCAGCCGTTTTTCAGCGACCATTTTTTCTCCGCGCCGAGCCGGTAATTGACCGCCGTGCCGTCCACCTGTTTCGGGAAAGTCCAGTTGCCGTACTGCTGCTGTTTCGGAGCTTGGTTGATATTGTGTTCACGGGTAACGCTGAAACCGCCGTTTACCTTCCACGCATCGCGTTCGCGCAATGCCTTGCGGTACAGCTCGACCTGCTCCATCAGCTGCGGCGGCAGGTTTTCCGCCTTCAGGCGGTCGAACTGGTCTGCCGCCGCCTCGTTCTGCCTGTCTTCAAACAATGCTGCCGCCAAACGCATACGGACGGCGGGCGCGTCGGGTTGGGCGGCAATCAATTCCCGGTAATGGGAAATCGCCTCCTTCACCCTACCGTCTGCCTGCGCCAAAATCCCTTGTGCATAAAGTGCCAACATCTTATCCTGCTGCGCCTGTTGTAGGTAAATCGGCAAAATAACGCGGATACCGGCAATATTGTTTGAGACCACTGCGGAATACATCGCGCGGGACAACAATTCGGGATTTTTCAGCAGGGTTTCTCCGTCAATCTGCAAAACTTTTCCTTTTTCCCGCACCTGCCCCGGTACCTTCTCCCTGTCGATTGGTTTGACCTCCGCTTCATGAAGCCTGAACTCGGGACGGCTTCTCAAATCCGGTTCGCGCGGTGTTTCTTCGGCATATGCCGCGCTTGCCAATAAAGGCAGCAGCAGCATCCATCTGTTTCGTGCAGGCATAAATGTCTTCCCACAAAAATAAAAATAAAAAATAACCATTATCAACCAGCGGATTGTATCAGTTTTTTATGCCGCTGTTCCAAACCCTGCCGCCCGATGCCGCGACAATGCCGTCTGAAGCCAGAATCGGGTTTCAGACGGCAGCAAAAAACCGGCGGTTTTCCGCCGGTTTCATCATTATGCCCCGCCCTTCGGGGCGGCAGGGTTCGGATTGGTTTGCGGGGCGACGCGCGGTGCCGTGCCGGTGTGCCGCCTGTGCGTCAAAACATTTCCCGACGCATCAAAACAGCCATTTGAGCGACAATGCGGCTTCTTTGTCGCCGTCCGTCCTTTTGCCGTATCCGATGCGTGCGGACATATGGCCTTTCCAACCGGCTTCAATGCCGAACCGCCCTTCGAGTGCCGTCCTGCCTGCCAGCGTCTGTTTTTCGCCGTCCATTTCCACGCCGAAAGATTTTGACCTGTGCAAAACATTAAAAGCGGCAAAAGGCTGAAGATTGACACCGTTACGCAAAGCAAAACGGGTTTTTGCCCGAATGCCGGCGCGGCTTTGCCACTGACCGCTGCCGAGCAGTCCGACCGCCGTCCCCTCGCTGTCGGTAAAGCCGCCGTTTACGCCCAAGTAGGTAAACTGCGCCTGCGGTTGCAGGTAAAACCGCACATTATTACCTTTTCCGACAACGCCTTCCGCCACAAGCGCGTTGTAGCCGCCTTCGACAGAAGCCGTCCAACCTTTGGTTTTGTAGCGTTCCGCACGGTTTTCATCATTGATGCGGTGTTTGAAACGTTGGTATTGCAACCAGCCGTCCAAATACGCACCCGTTTGTTTATCGCGCAACTGATGCCACGCAGCATAAACACCCCCGCCATAACCATGCAAATAACTGCCTGCCGCACCGCCTTTGCCGTTGACTGATGCGTGCTGGCCGACCCTGCCGCCCATCACGCCGATTGCCAGCCGGCTGCCTTCATTTTGCCGTACAAACACCTCGCCGCCGATTTGCACGCCTTTGCGCCGCCCGTCCGCAGCCGCGCCGCCCCGTATATTTTGATGCGACCGGCCGCCGATGAAGCGCAGCCACAATTTTTGACGGGACGGATCGGCGGCATACACGTCGTCGCCCCTGTCGGCGGCACGCAGTCCGAACAAAGTGTTTGCCGCATAAGCCTGTTGGGCATATAAAACCGCTTCCGCCTCGGGGATGGCCAAACGCTGCACGCCGAAGCAAAATCCGCCTTCGCATTGTTTGAGCAATAATTCGTACAGCCCGGTTTTATAAGTTTTATCCAAACCAAACGCATCTTTATCGGCTTGTTTCGCCGCAATCAGTTTGCGTCCGTCGAGCGTTTTCAGATTTTCCGGCCGGCGTTCCAAAACCACGCCGGATTGTCCGCTGACTTTGTCTTCAAAGGTCAGGGCGGGTTCGTCCGACTCCCGCACGTCGTAGCCGAACAGGAAATCCGCGCCGCCCGCATAATCCTTATGGACGGTCAGTTTTTCATCTTTCGTGTTCAGGCGGATGCGGGCATTATCGGAAGTTTCCAGCGTATGGATGTCGGAATGGCGGCGCGGTTCCCAAAGGGAATCTTTCAGCGTCATCTTGGTCAGTTCCAACACCTGTCCGGCGACGTGGGATTTGTTTTCGATTTTGACGTGTAATTTTTTATTGAAGATGTTGTCGAGATTGGTCGGTGTTGTATTACTATGAGGAGTGAGTACAGCTTCTTCTATAATTGGATCAATAACTTTTCTAAATTTATTAATTTTATTTCTAGGTATTCCATATTGTTTTATTATCGCTTCCTCAACTATTTTTTTATTTTCTTCCCAAGCTTCGGGTCTTGTTTTGTATAAATCCTGTAATTGCTTTTTAACTGCCTGCTTTAAATCAGCCCCGTAATGATCTGTAATATATTTCTTAACAACAGGCATATTATCGACGGCGAGGATGCCGCTATTGTAGTTTTTACCCGTGATATTGATTTCGTCATACCCGTATTCGGATGAATTTTGATCGGTTTTGCCGCTGGAAAAATAATGAGAAACACCGTTTACCGGCTTGTCTGAAAATGAAAAATCGGTATCGTTGCCGATTTCGGTAGAACGAGTATTTGAACCGGGCTGATAACTGAAAGCACCGAAGCAATCAAAAGATATGCTGCACGGGCCGCGCCAAACGTGGGAATTTCTGTCTTCCGCCGCTTCTAAAATAAATTTGTTTTTAATCTCGGCTTCTTTGACGGGATCGTACGCATCCGAACCCCAAGCATATGGCGTGCAAAACAGCGATAAAACAGATAATGTTAATAGATTAACCCGACCGCTTGCTTGCTTGCTTGCTTTCAGTGTCATGAGAAATTTTCCTTTGTCAAGTGTTGAAATTATAATGATTATATACTACATCACACTACACCACAATGAAAAATCGGGAAAAACAAAAAACCTCTCCGCCGTCATTCCCACGAAAGTGGGAATCTAGAATTTTAATGCTGCAAGAATTTATCGGGGATGGCCGGGGTTTGAAGGTCTGGATTCCCGCCTGCGCGGGAATGACGGTTTAGAAATCACCCGAAACGAGAAAAAGAACCGAAACCGGACAAGTCGGATTCCCACACGGGCGGGAAGGACGGAATTTCAGATTGTTGTTTTTGATTTTCTGTTTTGTGGGAATAACGGGATTTTGGATGATGTGCATTTATCGGGAAAACTAAAAACCCTCCGCCGTCATTCCCGCGAAAGCGGGAATCTAGAATTTTAATGCTGCAAGAATTTATCGGAAAAAACTGAAGTTTAAAGACCTAGATTCCCGCCTGCACGGGAATGACGGTTTAGAAATCACCCGAAACGAGAAAAAGAACCGAAACCGAACAAGCCGGATTACCGCCTGCGCGGGAATGACGGCTCAAAAGTTACGAAAAGAAAAATAACCGAAACCAGACAAGTCGGATTCCCGAGCAGGCGGGAATGACGATAAGCGTAATTTCAATCTGCCATATTGTCTTTTCATTTGCCTGAAAACAGATTTCAGCCGCCTATCCCTGCATCCGGCGGCTGATGTAGTCGGCAATCAAATCCCGCTTTTCCCAAAAAAACTTCTGCATTTTTTGTTCGGAATACAGTTTGCGTACCAGAGTGGGCAGACCGCTGTGGACGATGGCGGCGATTTCTTTGTTGCTTTCTTCTTCCTGCATTGCCGTCTGAAAATCCAAACCGCGGCTTTTCAGATATTCAGTAAGCCGGTTGCGGATGTGTGAATTGAGTTCGATGGATTTGAGCATTTTGCCTCCGTTTTGCGGTAAGGATTTATTTGATTTGTTTATCCGCCTGATTTTATCACGTTTCCCAAGCGGTTTGCCTGTACAATACCGCTTTTCGGCAGGGTGTGGGCGATGATGTTTTCTTGGTTCAAGCTGTTTCACTTGTTTTTTGTCATTTCGTGGTTTGCAGGGCTGTTCTACCTGCCGAGGATTTTCGTCAATATGGCGATGATTGATGCGCCGCGCGGCAATCCCGAGTATGTGCGCCTGTCGGGGATGGCGGTGCGGCTGTACCGTTTTATGTCGCCGTTGGGCTTCGGCGCGGTCGTGTTCGGCGCGGCGATACCGTTTGCCGCCGGCTGGTGGGGCAGCGGTTGGGTACATGTCAAACTGTGTTTGGGCTTGATGCTTTTGGCCTATCAGCTGTATTGCGGCGTGCTGCTGCGTCGTTTTCAGAATTACAGCAATACTTTCTCACACCGCTGGTATCGCGTATTTAACGAAATCCCTGTACTGCTGATGATAGGTGCGCTTTACCTAGTTGTGTTCAAACCGTTTTGACGGAGCATCTTATGCCGGTAGAAATCGAACGCCGCTTTTTGATTGAAAATGACAAATGGCATCAATACGCCGATGAGCCGCTGCTCTTGAAACAGGCTTATCTTTCTGTTGAGAAAGAACGTACCGTCCGTGTCCGTATTGTCGGACAACGGGCGTGGCTGACACTGAAAGGCTATATTTCGGAACTCAGCCGCAGTGAGTTTGAATACGAAATCCCGCTTGCAGATGCGGAAAAGATGATGGAAACGATGTGCCCGTTTAAAATGGAAAAATGGCGCTATCCGGTCAGATGGAGCGGCAGCCTGTTTGAAATCGATGTTTTTCTTGGCGAAAACGCGCCTTTGGTCGTCGCAGAAATCGAGTTGCCCGACGAGAATGCCGATTTTGACCGGCCGGACTGGCTGGGACGGGAAATCACTTCAGACGGCATGTTTACCAATGCGTACTTGAGCAAACACCCGTTCTCAAGCTGGAAAAATGCCGTCTGAAACGGCTTCAGACGGCATCTGCCTTGCGGTTATCCCTTGAGGTAATGCACGAATGTATATGCAACGCCTTTGCTGCTGACACGGCGTTCCGTCCTCTCCGCTTCTTTCCAATGCATCCGGTCTATTTCAGGGAAAAACGCATCACCTTCCACAGTCAGGCCGACTTCGGTTATCCGCAAGTCAGTCGCCAACGGCATCGCTTGTGCGTATATCTGCGCACCGCCCATAATGACGATTTCCTCCACACCGGCACACAATGCCAATGCAGCCTCCAAACTTACCGCCGTTTCCGCACCTGCCGTGCAATAATCCTCCTGCCTGCTAATAACAATGTTTCTTCTTTCAGGCAGGGGTTTGACTGGTAAAGACTCCCATGTTTTCCGTCCCATTATCACCGGTTTCCCCAAGGTATATGCTTTGAAAAATGCAAAATCTTCCGGAATATGCCAAGGCATGGTGTTTCCCGCCCCAATGCACAGATTCTCCGCACACGCTGCAATTAAGGTTATTTTAGTCATGTCGTCTCCATAAAAATGCCGTCTGAAAGCTTCAGACGGCATTTTATGATATTCCGTATCAAAAATCTCAACTTGCCCGAGCAATACGTATTTTGTTGGCACTCGCCAACAATGCCAACAGTTCTTCAGTCGCATCCCAACCGATACACGCATCGGTAATGCTCTTACCGTAAACTTCCGGCTTATCCTGTCTGCCTTCTATTAAATGGCTTTCTACCATTACACCCATAATATTGCTCCCGTCCTGTTCCAATTGGGCGGCAATATCCCGTGCCACGTCCATCTGCTTGGTATAATCCTTGCGGCTGTTAGCATGGCTGCAATCAATCATCAGCTTATCGTTTACACCGGCCGCCTTTAACTGCTCAACCGCAGCACTGACGTGTTCCGCATCATAATTCGGCTCTTTACCGCCCCGCAAAATAACATGACAATCTGGATTGCCACTGGTATGGACAATGGCGGAATGTCCGGCTTTAGTTACAGACAAGAAATGATGGGAATGGCTCGCCGCACCAATTGCATCGATTGCAATCTTCAAATTACCATCTGTACCGTTTTTAAAGCCGACGGGACAGGACAGACCGCTTGCCAATTCACGGTGGACCTGGCTTTCAGTCGTCCGTGCACCGATTGCCCCCCAAGAAATCAAGTCGGCATAATACTGGGGTGTAATCATATCCAAAAATTCGGTAGAGGCAGGCATGCCCATATTATTCAGGGACAACAACAGACTGCGCGCCTGACGCAAACCGAAATTGATATCGAATGTTCCGTCCAAGTGCGGGTCGTTAATCAAACCTTTCCAACCCACCGTCGTTCTCGGCTTCTCGAAATAAACTCGCATCACAATCAAAAGCTCGTTTTCATACTGCTTGCGGAGTTTCGACAAACGCTCCGCATATTCCAACGCCGCTTTTGGATCGTGAATCGAACACGGCCCGATAATGACCAAGAGCCGTTTATCCTTACCATGCACCAAATCCGAAATCTCATGGCGCGTACGGTGAACCAGACCCGAAGCCTCTTTGGAAATTGGCAGCTCGTAAAGATGGGCAATCGGCGGCAGCAGTTCTTTAACTTCTTTAATCTTAATATCGTCAGTGGGGTAATGGTGTGTCATCGGGTATCTTTCCTGATTGGTTTTGCATATAGATTACATGGTTTGTATAAGCATAACAAGCTCAACAGTCCACCGCAAAGCTATTTTATTCCAAAATAACCGACAAAGCTTTTTTTATAGATTTTAAATTTCATATTTTTAATATTTTAGAAATTTTATTCCAAATAAAAAGAAAATAAATTGATAAAAACAATACTCGCCATTCATTCGGGCAAACCTAAAACCGGAACAACCGCAAATACCCGAAACCCCTTGAAAAGGAGATAAACTCATTACTTGAAAAAAATAATTTAATTGAGAAGCAGGTATCCCCCCGCAATCTTTTTAACTTAGCTTCATTGCAAAAAAACCTTACTTACACGCCCATTGGCAGCCGTTTCCGCCGCCGCAATGACAGAAATCCCCGATTTCATTGACAATGCGAGTACAAAGTCTTTGCCGGTTATGGCAAAGGCAAAGCCGCTGCCGGCAATTTGAAAGAAAAACAATGCAATCCGGTTATCAGTTTCCGTGCGGACATGCTACGCCACGGTATGCGTTTTGAAGCAGAGTACGCCCGAGGCAAAAACAATGCAGACGACAAAGGAGGGAATGCACGCATCGCTAACGGCGCAATAGGCAAAACAGCTAGCGTGTATGCCGGCCATACCTACACCCAACCGCTCGGAGAATCCACACGTTTCCGTGGCGGTGTCGGTCTGGAGTGCGTCCAAGTTAAACGTTATCTGGGAGAAAAGTGCTGCGGCTACGCCTGTCCCAAAAGCAAACGCCTCACTCTGCGAGCAGATGGTGAAAGTAGAGTTTGACCCATACTACCACCACCGCGCAATCCGCAAGTCTGCCGAATTTGTCTCGAATACTACCAAAACCAAAACAGACAGCGAAAAGTTTAACGAGTACGGCTTCCGCGTAGCCGCAACGTTCTAATTCCCTTGCGTATAAAAAGCAGCATAAAAATGCTGCCTTTTCCCATTTCCAAGGGAAGTATTCCGTAGTGCAGTTTACCTCATTGTTTCACACAAACCGAAAATGCCGTCTTAAAACCAATTTTCAGACGGCATTTGTCCCTTAAAACACGTTTTTTCAAGCGCGACCATACCAAACACCCAAAGGTTACCTGAAACCCGGGTAAGTACAATTAGCCACCTCAAGTGGCGTAATCGTACGAACAAATCCTTCCTCCCTTCGTACAACCTTTGCTCCATCAAACACCTGCTTTCCAAATACTGATGTTTGCTTGGGTTGAATCAGCATTCGTGTGATTACGGCGCACCACCTAATCTGTACCTGCATCCGTTGCGCCCAATACCAAAGGCTACCTGAAAATCTCCCAAACTTTTCAGGTAGCCTAAGACCTTTGCAAAATTCCCCAAAATCCCCTAAATTCCCACCAAGACATTTAGGGGATTTTCCATGAGTACCTTCTTCCGGCAAACCGCCCAAGCCATGATTGCCAAACACATCGACCGCTTCCCACTATTGAAGTTGGATCAGGTGATTGATTGGCAGCCGATCGAACAATACCTGAATCGTCAAAGAACCCGTTACCTCCGAGACCACCGCGGCCGTCCCGCCTATCCACTGCTATCCATGTTCAAAGCCGTCCTGCTCGGACAATGGCACAGCCTCTCCGATCCCGAACTCGAACACAGCCTCATCACCCGCATCGATTTCAACCTGTTTTGCCGTTTCGACGAACTGAGCATCCCCGATTACAGTACCTTATGCCGCTACCGCAATTGGCTGGCGCAAGACGACACCCTGTCCGAATTGCTCAAACTGATTAACCGACAACTGACCGAAAAAGGTTTAAAAATAGAGAAAGCATCCGCCGCTGTCGTTGATGCCACCATTATTCAGACTGCCGGCAGCAAACAGCGTCAGGCTATAGAAGTCGATAACAAAGGACAAATCAGCGGCCAAACCACACCGAGTAAGGACAAAGATGCGCGCCGGATAAAGAAAAACGGCCTCTACAAACTCGGTTACAAACAACATACCCGTACCGATGCGGAAGGCTATATCGAGAAACTGCACATTACCCCCGCCAATGCCCATGAGTGCAAACACCTGTCGCCTTTGTTGGAAGGACTGCCCGAAGGTACGACCGTCTATGCCGACAAGGGCTATGACAGCAAGGAAAACCGGCAACATCTGGAAGAGCATCGACTGCTGGACGGTATTATGCGCAAAGCCTGCCGCAACCGTCCGCTGACGGAGGCGCAAACCAAACGCAACCGATATTTGTCGAAGACCCGTTATGTAGTCGAACAAAGCTTCGGTACGCTGCACCGTAAGTTCCGCTATGCCCGGGCAGCCTATTTCGGACTGATTAAAGTGAGTGCGCAAAGCCATCTGAAGGCGATGTGTTTGAACCTGTTGAAAGCGGCCAACAGGCTAAGTGCGCCCGCTGCCGCCTAAAAGGCAGCCCGGATGCCTGATTATCAGGTATCCGGGGAGGATTAAGGGGGTATTTGGGTAAAATTAGGAGGTATTTGGGGCGAAAACAGCCGAAAACCTGTGTTGGGGTTTCGGTTGTTGGGGGGAA
>NZ_JBLRPR010000013.1:0-33921 GCF_047915665.1 Neisseria sp. LACPHL-SPEC-2024-00856 | reverse complement strand
AGGTCTGTCAGTGCGGAAACTTATCGGATAAAACGGTTTCTTCAGCCCTGCGTCCTGGATTCCCACTTTCGTGGGAATGACGGAATGTAGGTTCGTAGGAATGACGCGGTGCAGGTTTCCGTGCGGATGGATTCGTCATTCCCGCGCAGGCGGGAATCTAGGTCTGTCGGTGCAGGAACTTATCGGATAAAACGGTTTCTTGAGATTCCGCATCCTAGATTCCCGCCTGCGCGGGAATGACGGCGGAGAAGTTTCTGCTTTCCCGATAAATGTCCACTTTCGTGGGAATGACGGAATGTAGGTTCGTAGGAATGACGCGGTGCAGGTTTCCGTGCGGATAGATTCGTCATTCCCGCGCAGGCGGGAATCTAGGTCTGTCGGGGCGGAAACTTATCGGGTGCAACGGTTTCTTGAGATTCCGCATCCTAGATTCCCGCCTGCGCGGGAATGACGGCGGAGAAGTTTCTGCTTTCCCGATAAATGCCCACTCTTGTGGGAATGACGGAATGTAGGTTCGTGGGAATGACGCGGTGCAGGTTTCCGTATGGATGGATTCGTCATTCCCGCGCAGGCGGGAATCTAGGTCTGTCGGGGCGGAAACTTATCAAATAAAATGGCTTCTTCAACCCTGCGTTCTAGATTCCCACTTTCGTGGGAATGACGGAATGCAGGTTCGTGGGAATGACGCGGTGCAGGTTTCCGTATGGATGGATTCGTCATTCCCGCGCAGGCGGGAATCTAGGTCTGTCGGTGCGGAAACTTATCGGATAAAACGGTTTCTTCAGCCCTGCGTTCTGGATTCCCACTTTCGTGGGAATGACGGGATGCAGGTTTCCATGCGGACGTGTTCGGATTCCCGCCTGCGCGGGCATGACGGCGGAGAAGTTTCTGCTTTCCCGATAAATGCCCACTCTCGTGGGAATGAAGGCTGCCGCATTAAATAGCAAACGAATCATTTCAAATAAAAAAGCCTGTCTTTCGACAGGCTTTTTTTACACCAATCTTTTCAGATTAGAATTTGTGACGCAGACCAACCATGCTGGCAGTTTTTTCGACTTTTTCTGCGCCTTTGCCTTGTTTCAACCAACCGGCAGAAACCAGAGCGGAAGTGCGTTTGGAGAAGTCGTAGTCGGCACCAACGATAACTTGGTCGTATTGGTAACTTGCTACTTTCTCGCCATTCACTTTAGCTTTGAAGCCGTGAGCGTAAGAAACGCGAGGTGTTACGTTGCCAAAACGGTAAGCGGCAGTAGCGGCAACTTGAGTTTGCTCGTCTTTTTTACCAATATCGGAATCGTTGTTTTTGGCAGCTTCATACTGACCGGCAACAGAAACGTACAGGTTATTGGCATCGTAACCGGCAACTACGCGGTGTACTTGGTAATCCTTAACAGCATGGGCACTTGCAGTACCTACTGCAACACGTTTTGCCTCATCGTTCAAATCAGCATATTTGGCAAAAGAGCCTGCGTATTGACCGAAGAAACCGGCATTTTCGTATTTCAGACCGGCGTGGTAAGACTCACGGCTGGACAGCTTATGGTCGTATTTATCCTTATCATTCGCATTGTCGCGCGGAACGTATTGTACGCTGCCGCTGAAGCCTGCAAATACGGGAGAGTCGTAGCGTACGGAGATTTCACGGCTTTCTACACGACCGATAGTACCCAGTCCCAGTACATCTTCGGTGTTAGAACTAGATTCCCAAGCATTGACGTTGTCGCCGCTGTCTTTCAATACGGTGTTCAGATTACCGGCGCGGACGGTACCGAAGTCGCCTTTCAAGCCGATGAAGGATTGGCGGTTACCCCAGCCGCTGTTAGTGCCGGCGATAGAGGCTTTTTGTTCCAACTGCCAAATGGCTTTCACGCCGTTGCCGAAGTCTTCTTGACCTTTGAAACCGATTTTAGAACCGAAGTCGGCAATTTGGGTTGCAGTTTTGGATTTTTCGCCGTGTTCTTTTACGCGAGAAACTTCTACACCTGCTTTAACTGTACCGTACAGGCTAACGTCAGCCATCGCTGCAACAGGCAGAGCTGCCAAAGTCAGAGCAATCAGAGATTTTTTCATTGCTGTATTCCTTTTCGTAGTTAAGAAATTTAAGCAGACCTAACTTTCCAATCCGCTTAGGCTTTACACCTACCGCCGAGGGGTTCGGCGATTTCATGTCTGAAACTATAAATGTTCCTGTCTGAAAAAACAAACTTCTGCCTGTTTTTGTGTGGAATCCGATGTGCATTTTGAAGGGCGGATAGAGATATTATGAATATTTTTTGTTTTATAACATATGGTTATTTAAAATTTTTAAGATTTGCATTTTTACAACACTTACTTGGGAAGGCATTGGAGGGCATTGCAAACCGGGGGTTATAAAGACAGCAAAAACCGCACACGCGGTTTCTTTCGGAACGGGCGGATGTGAAATCCGCCCCTACAATAAAATGCCGTCTGAACCGACAGGTTCAGACTCCTGCCGGTAAAAATGGCGGCAGCAAGGTTTTCCGTTTTGAATGCCGTCTGAAAGGAGGAAAAGATTGCGGGCGAGTGTAAAACCCGACCCTGCGGCAGGATAATGAACACAATCCATTCAGACTATTCAATCAGGCAAACATTTCCTGCAATACTGCAAACAGTTTTTCAGCCGTACTGTTGTCTAAATTTCCAAGATGTTTGACCAATCCGGCTTTATCCACAGCCCTAATCTGTTCGGGCAAAAGCAAACCGTCTTTATCCTGAAAGCGGACATTGACGCGGAACGGGGCAGGACGGCTTCCGCTCGTCATAGGAACGATCAGCACAGTCTTGAGATAGTTGTGTATTTCAGGAGGAGATACTACGACACAAGGACGTGTCTTTTTGATTTCGCTTCCTACGGTCGGGTCTAAGGAGACCAGATAGATTCCGCCGCGTACTACCATATCCATTCTTTATCCGCTTCGTTTTCAATTTCGGAAAAAAAATGCTCCTGCTCGGTTTCGACAAGCATTGCGGCAGCTTCTGCCCATCCCCTGCGAACGGTAGGACAGCTTAAAATAATATTGCCCTTTTCAACTGTAACAGCCAAGCTGTCCACTGCCCCTATTTGACTCAATAATGATTTGGGCAGAATCACTCCTTGCGAGTTTCCCATTTTGCGTATGTTGAGAATCATATACGTACCCTATTTACCAGCTTATGTAATAACAATGTTATTACCTTGATGAGGTAGTGTCAACATTGAAAAAGATTGCCTGACAGTTTGTCCGATTTCAAAATCTCCGCGACAAGAATGTTTTAAAGCCATTCGGGGATTTGGGGACGGATGATGCCGTATGCCTCGGGATAGTCGACGCCGGTCAGGTAAAGCCCGTCGGGCATGAAGGTCGGCGGGGCTTTGAGGCGGCTGCGTTCTTGAATCAGTGCGGCGAAGCCTTCGACGCTGAGTCTGCCGCTGCCGACATAAACGAGCGCGCCCATGATGTTGCGTACCATGTGGTGCAAAAAGGCGTTGCCGTGCAAATCGAGGCGGACGAGTCCTGCGCTTTGGGTAAGGTCGGCGCGGTAAATGGTTTTGACGGGAGATTTTGCTTGGCACTCGGCGGCGCGGAAGCTGGAGAAGTCTTGTTCGCCAATCAAATAGGCGGCAGCCCGGCGCATCGGCCCGATGTCGAGTTTGAGGTGTGTCCAGCCTGCCCTGTTTTTGAGCAGGGGGGAACGGACGGGGGCGGATTCGAGCAGGTAGCGGTAATGCCGTCCGTATGCGTCGAAGCGGGCGTGAAATTCGGGGGCGACCTGTCGAGCGTGCAAAACGGCAATGCCTTCGGGCAGGTGGGCATTTACGCCGCGCACCCATGCCTGAACCGGACGGACGGCGGCAGTATCAAAATGAACGACTTGGGCAGTCGCATGAACGCCGGTATCGGTTCTGCCGGCAACGGTGGTGGCGACAGATTCTCCTGCGATTTGGGCGAGTGCGGTTTCCAATGCCGTCTGAACGGTCGGTACGCCGCCAGCCTGTTTCTGCCAGCCGTAAAAACGGCTGCCGTCGTAAGATAGGGTCAGTGCCCAGCGTTGTGTGTCGGGGGGTTGTGTGTTCATTGCGGATTCTGCCGGTGGGTTTCAGACGGCATTGTATCGCAGATTTTGCAGGGAAACGGCAAACGCCCGAGGCGCGCGGCGTTGTTTGGGGAGATGTTCGGGGTGAAAAATACAGTTGCTACAGTTTGCCGAATCATCAGAAATACCTGCATCGTCATTCCCGTGCAGGCGAGAATCTAGGATGCGGAATCTAAAGAAACCGTTTTATCCGATAAGTTTCCGTGCCGACAAGTCTAGATTCCCGCCTGCGCGGGAATGACGGCATATCAGTTTCCGTATTGATTTGAGTCTATGAGAACGGTGTAGGATTGGTAGGGTCAGCAATCCGCATGGTGGGCTTGCTGTATGGACAATTCCGGATTCCCGCCTGCGTGGAAATGACGGCATATCGGCAGGCGCAGGGTGTTTTGCATTTGATAAAAATGCCGTCTGAAAGCTTCAGACGGCATTTCTGCGGCAACCGGATTATTTCCAAACCAAAAGCGCGTGGTTGCGTTTGCCGCGCCGGAGGATGGTGTATTTGCCGAAACGTTTGTGTTCGTCGGTCAGTAGGCAGGCATCGTCGGGGCGTTCGGCGGCGTGGTCGGGGTTGTTGGCTTCGGCAGGTTTGCCGTTGAGCAATACCGCTTTGCTGTTCACAAAGCCGCGCGCTTCTTTATTGGAGGATGCCAAACCGGTTTTAACTAAGACTTCGACGACATTGATGCCGTCTGAAACTTCAAATGCAGGCAGGCCGTCGAGGGCGAGCTGCTCGAAGTCGCTTTCGGTCAGGCTGCTTTGGTCTTCGGCAAACAGGCTTTCGGAAATGCGTTGCGCGGCGGCAAGGGCTTCTTCGCCGTGAATCAGGCGGGTCATTTCTTCGGCGAGGATGCGTTGCGCTTCGGGCTTGCTGCCGCTGGCTTGGTCTTTCGCTTCGATGGCATCGATTTCTTCGATGGACAGGAAGGTAAAGTATTTCAGGAATTTATACACATCGGCATCGGCGACTTTCAGCCAGAATTGGTAGAACTGATAGGGCGAGGTTTTTTTCGCGTTCAGCCACACCGCGCCGCCTTCGGTTTTGCCGAATTTGGTGCCGTCTGATTTGGTAACCAAAGGCAGGGTCAGGCCGAACACTTGTTTTTGATTCAGGCGGCGGGTCAGGTCGATACCGGCGGTGATGTTGCCCCATTGGTCGGAGCCGCCGATTTCCAAAACCGCGCCGTGGCGTTTGTTCAACTCGGCAAAGTCGTAGCCTTGCAGCAGGGAGTAGGCGAACTCGGTGAAGGAAATGCCTGCGCCGTCGCGGTCGATGCGCTGTTTGACGGATTCTTTGTTCAGCATGGCGTTGACGGAGAAATGCTTGCCGATGTCGCGCAGGAAGTCGAGGCAGTTCATTTTGCCGAACCAGTCGGCGTTGTTGGCCATAATGGCGGCGTTTCCGCCTTCAAAGCTCAAGAAAGGGGTTAATTGGCTGCGGATGCTTTCTACCCAGCCGGCAACGGTTTCGGCGGAATTCAAGCTGCGTTCGGCGGCTTTGAAGCTGGGGTCGCCGATCATGCCGGTCGCGCCGCCCACCAATGCAATCGGCGTATGGCCGGCTTGTTGGAAGCGGCGCAATGCCAATACGGGCAGCAGGTGTCCGATGTGCAGGCTGTCGGCGGTCGGGTCGAAGCCGCAATAAAGGGCAATTTTTTGTTCGTTCAACAAAGCGTCTAAGGCTTCGATGTCGGTAGTTTGCGCGATAAGGCCGCGCGATTGTAGGTCTTGGATGACGCTCATCGGTCTCTTTCAAAAAAATTAGCGTTTTTGCAAACCGCCGATTGTAACAAATTTAAGCGAATCAATGGTTGTGGCGCGTATCGAGAAACCGTTGTTTTTCGGAAAAACGCTTTGCCAATTCTGTGCCGCCGTAAGGGTTGATGTGGTCTTTGTCCGAGTAAACCGGCAATCCGCCGATTTGGAAATCTGCGGGGATATAGGCGGCGGCATCAATAACATAGACGTTGGGGTATTTGGCTGCTAATTCCCTGATGCGGGCATTGGCTTTCAGGGTGCTTTCGTCGTCCGGATGCAGGGTTTGGCGGTAGCCCGGTATGCGTGAAGACAAGATATAGGCACGTTGTACGTTGTAAGACGAGGCAAGGTTGTCCGCCATCAGGTAAACGGCTTGTTTTTCGGACGAGAGTTTGTGCAGCATACGGTCGAATTTTTGGAAAAAACCGGCATCGTAGGCAAGGGAGCGGCTGTTTTCGGGCATCTGGCTGCCCCAGCGCATCGCCAAAACCACTTTTGAATACCGGGGCAGGTGTTCTTCGGCATAGCGGTAAACGGCGCGGCAGGCGGCCCAGTTTTGGAACACGCGGGACGCGTAGCCCTCAACATAGGCGCAGGCGTCGGCGGAAACCATAGTGGCAGACCATTTTTCTTTTTTACCCACGGCATCGAAGAATGTTTTGTAATGGTCGGCGTGGGAGTCGCCCAAAACCAGCAGCTCCGGCTGTTTTTCCGTATCCCCCCACAGGCATTGTTTGACGGTATTGTTGTGGCAGGAGGTGTTGGAACGCGTCAGCCCCAAGCGGTCGTATTGCGCCATAAACGGCAGCCTCATCGCGAAAAACGAGCCCGCCCCCAAAATGAGCATAGGCAAGGCATAAATCCATAAAACGGATTGTGCGAACGAACCTTTCCATTTTTTAAACGGCTTTTCAATGCAGTGATAAGAAATCAGGGAAAGCAGCAATATCAGGACGATTGCTGCCGCTGTTGAATAAGGCGGCAGGTTGTCCGGGCCGATATAGCGCATAAAGGCCAATATCGGCCAATGCCACAGATAAAGCGAATAGGAAATCAAACCGGCGGCAACAGTGATTTTCCATTGGAAAAATTTTTTAAGCGGGTGTTCGTAATGATTGAAATAAATCAGCGCGGCAACAGCCAGACAGGGAATCAAAGCGGCGGGTCCCGGGAAATAGGCGGTTTGTTCCGAATAGGAAAACAGGCAGGTTGACAATATGCACACGGCAAACAATACGCCGGCGGCGGCACAGCGTCTGCCGATAGCGGGTTGCCGCTGTTGCCGGCAGCGCATCCATACGGCGGTCAGCGATCCTATCAGTAATTCGCAGGCGCGCAGGTGGGGCAGGTAATATTTATCGAACGCGGAAGGTATAAAGGAAGCGGCAAGACTTAAGGCACACAGTGCGGCGAGGAAGCCGAACTGTACGCGCAGGCTTTTGCGGACGACAAGCAGCAGCAATATCGGAAAGGCAAAGTAAAATTGTTCTTCGACCGACAAAGACCAAATGTGCAGCAGGGGCTTTTCTTCCTGCGCGGGAGCGAAATAATCCTTCCCCCTTGCAAAATACAGGTTGGAGGCGAAACCCAAGGCGGTCAGCGCGGATTTCCACAAAAGAAAGAAATCGTCTTTGGTGAATAAAAAGAAGCCGCCTGCCAGCGTTGCCGCCAATACGGCGAAAAATGCGGGCAAAATCCGCTTAATGCGGCGGATATAAAATGTCTTCAGTGGAAACCTCCCCCCCCCCCCCGACATTTCGCGGTGAAGAATCATCGTCATCAAAAAGCCTGAAATCACGAAAAATATATCGACACCGAGAAACCCGCCCGGCAGCCAATTTTTTTCGATATGGAACACGATGACGGACAAGACGGCGGCGGCGCGCAATGTGTCGATGTCCGGACGGTAGAGTAAGGCTTGGCTCATAATGTTTTTGCTTTCATCGCGGCGGCGCAAATGCCGTCTGAAAGGTCATTTTGTATCGGGGCTCGGGATATTCGGAATGCCAGACGGCTTTTTGTAACAGCGAGGCAGGCGGTTTGTTTTGCAGGAATCGGTGGCGGCAAATCGTGCGGGCGGGATTTTATTTTGATACGGCCGCATTCCGGCGGTACGGGAAACGCTGAAAACCACCAAAACCGGCTTCAGACGGCATTTCCGGCAAAGCCGTCTGAAAACCTGCCGCATTTGGGTTACACGTTAAACAAAAAGTGCATCACATCCCCATCCTGCACGACGTATTCCTTACCTTCCACACGCATTTTGCCGGCTTCTTTGGCTTTGGCTTCGCCGCCGAGCGAGACAAAATCATCGTAGGCAATCACTTGGGCGCGGATGAAGCCGCGTTCAAAATCCGTATGAATCACGCCGGCGGCTTGCGGGGCGGTGTCGCCTTTGTGGATGGTCCAGGCGCGGACTTCTTTGACACCGGCGGTGAAGTAGGTTTGCAGGCCCAAGAGGTCGTAGCCGGCACGAATCAGGCGGTTCAGGCCGGGTTCTTCCAAGCCCATTTCGGCGAGAAACTCGGCTTTTTCGTCGTCTTCCAATTCGGCAATTTCGCTTTCCATCGCGGCGCAAACGGCAACGACGGGGGCGTTTTCTTTTGCTGCCAATTCTTTCAGGCGGTCGAGGTGCGGATTGTTTTCAAAACCGTCTTCGGCAACGTTGCCCACATACATCGCAGGTTTGGCGGTCAGCAGGAACAGCGGTTTGAGCATCGCGCGTTCTTCCGCGTCCAAACCGAAGGAACGCACGGGTTTGCCTTCGTCCAGATGCGGCAGCAGTTTTTTACACAGTTCGACCAGTTTTTGCGCGTCTTTGTCGCCGGAGCGGGCGCGTTTTTCTTCACGGACGATGGCTTTTTCGACACTTGCCAGGTCGGCAAGTGCCAACTCTGTGCCGATGGTTTCGATGTCGGCAATCGGATCGACTTTGCCGGAAACGTGGACGATGTTGTCGTCGTCAAAGCAGCGTACGACGTTAACAATCGCGTCAGTCTCGCGGATGTTGGCAAGGAACTGGTTGCCCAAGCCTTCGCCTTTGCTCGCGCCTGCAACCAAGCCGGCAATATCGACGAACTCGACGATGGCGGGCTGCATTTTTTGCGGATTAACGATTTTCGCCAATTCGGCCATACGCGGATCGGGCACTTCGACGATGCCGACGTTGGGTTCGATGGTACAGAAAGGATAGTTTGCCGCTTCGATACCCGACTGGGTCAGCGCGTTAAAGAGGGTGGATTTGCCGACGTTGGGCAAACCGACGATGCCGCATTTCAAACTCATGTTTTTTCCTGAAAATAGAGAAATTTAACGGAGGATTATAGCATACCGCCGCCCGCGTTCCGAAAAAATGCCGTCTGAAACGGCTTCAGACGGCATCCGGTTTCAAAAACCGTTCAGAACAAGCCGTGAATCACGCCGTGTTCGTCCACATCGATTTTCTCGGCAGCCGGAACTTTCGGCAGACCCGGCATCTTCATCATATTGCCGCACAACGCAACAATGAAGCCCGCACCGGAAGAAACGGTAATGCCGCGCACGGTAATGCGGAAGCCTTCGGGGCAGCCCAGAAGTTTGGCGTTGTCGCTCAGGGAATATTGGGTTTTCGCCATACAGACCGGCATTTTGTCCAAGCCCAGTTTTTCCAGCGAGGCGATTTCGGCAGACGCTTCCGCGCTGAAATCGACATCTTCCGCGCCGTACACTTTTTGGGCAATCGCACGGATTTTGTCTTTGACGGACAACTCGACATCGTAGGCGAAACCAAAGTTATTGGTTTGATTTTCAATGGCGTTGACGACTTTGCGCGCCAAATCCGCGCCGCCCGCGCCGCCTTTGCCCCACACTTCGGTCAGGGAAACTTCAACGCCGTGTTCCGCACAGGCTTTTTCAATCATCGCCAACTCGGCATCGGAGTCGGACACGAAGCGGTTGATGGCGACGACGACGGGCAGTCCGAATACGTTTTTCAGGTTGGAAATGTGTTTCAGCAGGTTGGGCAAACCTTTTGCCAAGGCTTCGAGGTTTTCTTCGCCGAGGTTGGCACGCTCCACGCCGCCGTTGTATTTCAAAGCGCGGACGGTGGCGACGACGACGGCTGCGTCGGGTTTCAAACCGGCAAGGCGGCATTTGATGTCGCAGAATTTTTCCGCGCCCAAATCCGCGCCGAAGCCTGCTTCGGTTACGGCGTAATCGGCAAGGTGTTTCGCCAGACGGGTTGCGGTTACGGAGTTGCAGCCGTGGGCGATGTTGGCGAACGGGCCGCCGTGTACGAAGGCGGGCGTGCCTTCGATGGTTTGCACCAAATTGGGCTTAATCGCATCTTTGAGCAGGGCCGCCATCGCGCCGTGTGCCTTCAAATCTTTGGCGTAAACGGGGCTGCCGTCTTTGGCGTAGGCGACGAGGATGTTGCCCAAACGCTCTTTCAAATCGCTGATGTCTTTGGCAAGGCAGAATACCGCCATCACTTCGGAGGCAACGGTAATATCAAAACCGTCAGGACGCATCACACCGTCAACAGGTTTGCCCATACCGTCGATGATGTTGCGCAACTGGCGGTCGTTCATATCGACCACGCGACGCCACAGGACGCGTTTCGGATCGATGTTCAACTCGTTGTCTTGGTAGATATGGTTGTCGAGCATGGCGGCGAGCAGGTTATTCGCCGCACCGATGGCGTGAAAGTCGCCGGTAAAGTGCAGATTAATGTCTTCCATCGGCAAAACTTGGGCATAGCCGCCGCCTGCCGCGCCGCCTTTCACTCCGAACACCGGACCCAAAGAAGGCTCGCGCAAAGCAATCACAGAGTCTTTGCCGATATGGCGCAATGCGTCCGCCAAACCGATGGTTACGGTGGTTTTGCCTTCGCCCGCCGGAGTCGGGTTAATGGCGGTAACCAAAATCAGACGGCCTTGTTTTTGCGGCAGTTTAAACGCTTCGGCAGGATTGATTTTGGCTTTGTAATGACCATAGGGCTCGATGTTGTCAACGTTCAAACCCAGCTTGGCGGCAATTTCACCAATCGGGCGCATGGTGGAAGACTGGGCAATTTCAGCATCGGTTTTGAAGCTCATGATTTTCCTTTATTGAGAGAGGGAAAGGCCGTCTGAAACAATACAATAAAGACGGCTGGAAGAAAAAGAATATTCGTTCTATTATAACGTTTTCCAAAGACAAACCGCAGTGAAAATTTTGATATTTCATCAACAAGCGGATTCATATTGTCAACAATTTGAAACAAAGGAAAAAACATGGGCAGCAACGCATGGCTGTTTTGGGCATTGGCATCGGCAGGCTTCGCCTCATTGACCGCCATTTTCGCCAAAATGGGTTTACAGGGCATAGATTCAGATTTCGCCACCTTTATCCGCACCTTGGTCATCCTTGCCGCTTTGGTACTGTTTTTAACCTACACCGGCAAATGGCAGGGCGTGAACGGCTTTACCGGCCGCAACTGGACATTCCTCATCCTATCCGGACTCGCCACCGGCGCATCCTGGCTCGCCTACTTCAAAGCCCTGCAACTGGGCAACGCCTCGCAAGTCGCCCCCGTCGACAAATTCAGCCTAGTCTTGGTCGCGCTGATGGCGGTGGTTTTCTTGGACGAACGCCCCAGTACGCAGGAATGGATAGGCTTGGGGCTGGTAACGGCGGGCGTGTTGACGCTGGCACTGAAACGGTAAAGCCGCAAGAAATAAATGAAATACCGTCTGAAAAACTGTTTTCAGACGGCATTTCCGTTTCTGTCCATCCTCAGCACTCGACACGGATACGGGGACGGCTTTTTTCCGGAGCGTGGCAGCGAGTCCGGCAAACGCGGCTTCGTTTGCCAACACGACTTCGGAGATGTCGAGCCAGTTCAGACGGCATCGGGCAAGCAGCTCGACACAACTGTTGTAAGGATAAGGAACGGCTTTTTCCGTTTCCGACTGCCGCTCGAAGTCTTCTTCGGTAACGACAAATCCGCCGCCGACCGAATAATAAACCTGTTCCTTCAATACCGTGCCGTCTGAAGCATAGGCGGTAAATCGCAGGCCGTTGGGGTGTTTGGGCAGCACTTGATTGCCGAGTATGTTCAGGTCGCGGTCGGGGATGAAGCAGATTTCTTGCCCGTTGAGGCAGAGGATGTGCTGCGTGCGGATGCGTCCGAGGCGTTCGGGAATGCCGGCAAGCGGGATGTCGTGCGGCAGGCTGCCTTCCAAACCGAGCATCAGCGCGTCGAACGTTCCGTGTCCGTATCCGGTCAGTGCAAGCGAGCCGTAAATGTCGATGGCGATGCGGGCGGTTTGCGCGTCCAAGCCTGCGGCAAAGGCGGCGGCCTTCATCGGGCCGACCGTATGCGGACTAGAAGGGCCGATACCGATTTTGAAAATATAGTGGATTAAATTTAAACCAGTACAGCGTTGCCTCGCCTTAGCTCAAAGAGAACGATTCTCTAAGGTGCTGAAGCACCAAGTGAATCGGTTCCGTACTATTTGTACTGTCTGCGGCTTCGTCGCCTTGTCCTGATTTTTGTTAATCCACTATATCAAAAATGCTGATTATGGTTTTGCTCCGAAAGGCGGTTTCAGACAGCATGGCTTCCGTTTGACAAACCAAAAGGAGACGCGGCAAGCTGCCCGTCTCCTTTTTTTAAAATGGCACTTATGCGTCGATATTTTGGGCAATCAGCGCGTTGTTTTCGATAAAGGCGCGGCGCGGTTCGACCTCGTCGCCCATCAGCGTAACGAACACTTCGTCGGCGGCGATGGCATCTTCGATGCGCACTTTCAACAGGCGGCGCACGGCGGGATCCATCGTGGTTTCCCAAAGCTGCTCGGGGTTCATCTCGCCCAAGCCTTTGTATCGTTGGATGGACATACCTTTTTGGGCAACGCTCATCAAGATGTCCAAAGCGGCTTCAAAGCTGTCCACGTCGTACTCGTTTTCGCCTTTGTAAAGCTTGGCGCCCTCGCCGACCATGCCTTTGAGCGCGGCGGCGGTTTGGGTAAGGGTTTGGTAGGCTTTGCTGTTGAGGAACTTGGGTTCGATGTAGCTGACCATGACGTTGCCGTGCAGCTTGCGCGTGATTTTGATGAACTGGTGTCCTTCATGACCTTCGATGCGTTCGAGGGCGACTTCTTTTTCGTCGAGCAAACCGGAAAGTTCGGCAACGGCTTTATCGGCGTTTTCAGACGACGTCAAATCGACGGGCGACGCGTACAGCATGGCGCGCAGGACGAGTTCGTCCACGAAGCGGCTTTCCTGTTCGATAACGGTTTTTGCCAACAAGAATTGTTTGGCGGTGTCGGCAAGTTCTGCGCCTTCGATGGTGCGGCCGTCTGAAACGATTTTGGCTTTTTCCAAGGCAAGGCCGAGCAGCCATTGGTCTTTTTCCAATTCGTCTTTGAGGTAACGCTCCTGCTTGCCGTATTTGGCTTTGTAGAGCGGAGGCTGGGCGATGTAAATGTAGCCGCGCTCGAGCAGTTCGGGCATTTGGCGGTAGAAGAAGGTCAGGAGCAGGGTGCGGATGTGCGCGCCGTCCACGTCGGCATCGGTCATGATGATGATGCGGTGGTAACGCAGTTTTTCGGGGTTGAACTCTTCTTTGCCGATGCCTGCACCCAGCGCGGTAATCAGGGTCGCGACCTCTTGGCTGGCAAGCATTTTTTCAAAACGGGCTTTTTCGACGTTCAAAATTTTGCCTTTGAGCGGCAAAATGGCTTGGAATTTACGGTCGCGGCCTTGTTTGGCGGAACCGCCTGCGGAATCGCCCTCGACCAGATAAAGCTCGGACAAGGCAGGGTCTTTTTCTTGGCAGTCGGCGAGTTTGCCGGGCAGTCCCAAGCCGTCCATCACGCCTTTGCGGCGGGTGATTTCGCGTGCTTTGCGGGCGGCTTCGCGCGCGCGGGCGGCATCGACGATTTTGCCGGTGATGATTTTGGCTTCGTTCGGATTTTCTTCGAGGAAGTCGGTCAGGGCTTGGCTGATGACTTCGTTGACAACGGGGCCGATTTCGCCGGAAACCAGTTTGTCTTTGGTTTGCGATGAGAATTTGGGGTCGGGCAGTTTGACGGACAACACGCAGGTCAAACCTTCGCGCATATCGTCGCCTGCGGTTTCCACTTTGGCTTTTTTGGCGACTTCGTTGGCTTCGATATAGTTGTTGATGGTGCGGGTCATCACTTGGCGCAACGCGGTCAAGTGGGTGCCGCCGTCGCGTTGCGGAATGTTGTTGGTAAAACACTGCACGCTTTCTTGGTAGCTGTCATTCCACTGCATCGCGCATTCGACGCTCATGCCGTCTTTCTCGCCGAACGCGTAGAAGATTTTTTCGTGCAACGGCGTTTTTTTGCGGTTCATGTATTGCACGAAACCCGCCACGCCGCCGGAAAGGGCGAAGCTTTCGTGTTTGCCGTCGCGTTCATCGGTCAATTCGATGTCCACGCCGTTGTTCAGGAAAGAAAGTTCACGGATGCGTTTGGCAAGGATGTCGAAGCTGTATTCGACGTTGCCGAAGGTTTCCGTACTGGCGAGGAAGCGCACGGTCGTGCCTTTTTTGTCGGAATCGCCGACCACTTTCAACGGCTCTTCGGTTTCGCCGCGCACGAAGCGGACGAAGTGTTCTTTGCCGTCGCGGTAGATGGTCAGCGTTACCCAGTCGGACAGCGCGTTGACGACGGACACACCCACGCCGTGCAGACCGCCGGAGATTTTGTAGCTGTTGTTGTCGAACTTGCCGCCTGCGTGCAATACGGTCATGATGACTTCGGCGGCGGAACGCCCTTCTTTCGGGTGGATGCCGGTAGGCATACCGCGCCCGTTGTCGGCGACGCTGACGGAATGGTCGGCGTGGATGGTAACGGTGATTTTGTCGCAATGTCCGGCGAGTGCTTCGTCGATGGCGTTGTCCAATACTTCAAACACCATATGGTGCAGGCCGCTGCCGTCCTGCGTGTCGCCGATGTACATACCGGGGCGTTTGCGTACCGCTTCCAAGCCTTCGAGCACCTGGATGCTGTCGGCGCCGTATTCTTCGTGTTTTTGTTCAGTCATATTTTTTGCCGGATTTTGAAAAGATTTTGCGATGCCGCCAAAACAGTCCGCGCCTTGTGGAAAAAGCGGGCGGGACGGCGTATATAATTGTGTATTATAGCCGATTTCGCCGCCTGATTCAGCGTTATCCGCATCCGGATGCCGTCTGAAAGGGCGGGCGGCGCATTGGCGGCCGGTACGGGCGCGGGATTTGCCGGCAAAGTGGCAAAAGCGTTTTTTTGCCACTAAAATCTACACCCTATACTTTTCGGACAGGGGCGCGGAAATGGAAATATGGAATATGTTGGACACTTGGCTCGATGCCGTCCCGATACGTGCGGAGGCGGCCGAATCCGTGGCGGCGGTCGCGGCTTTGCTGCTGGCGCGCGCCCTTCTGTTGAACATCCACTTCAGACGGCATCCGGATTTCGGCATCGAAAGCAAGCGGCGGTTTTTGGTTGCCAGCCGCAATATAACGCTGCTTTTGGTGCTGTTTTCGCTGGCATTTATCTGGTCGGCGCAAATTCAAACGCTGGCTTTGTCGATGTTTGCGGTGGCGGCGGCGGTCGTCGTGGCGACAAAAGAACTGATTATGTGTCTGTCGGGCAGTATTTTAAGGTCTGCCACCCAGCAATACTCGGTCGGCGACTATATCGAAATCAACGGCCTGCGCGGGCGCGTGGTCGACATCAACCTGTTGAACACGCTGATGATGCAGGTCGGCCCGAACCCCTTGGTCGGACAGCTTGCGGGAACCACCGTTTCTTTCCCCAACAGCCTGCTGTTGAACCACCCCGTGCGCCGCGACAATATTTTGGGCGACTATGTCATCCATACGGTCGAAATCCCTGTTCCCATCCATTTGGATTCGGATGAAGCCGTATGCCGTCTGAAAGCCGTACTCGAGCCCTTGTGCGCGCCCTACATCCCCGCCATCCAGCGGCATTTGGAAAACGTGCAGGCGGAAAAACTGTTTATCACGCCCGCCGCCAGACCGCGCGTTACCCGCGTGCCGTACGACGACAAGGCATACCGCATCATCGTCCGCTTCGCCTCCCCCGTTTCAAAGCGGCTGGAAATCCAACAGGCCGTCATGGACGAATTTTTGCGCGTACAATACCGCCTGTTAAATCATCCCGCCGACTCCGAAACACTTTAACTTTCCCCGGCCGGCACCATTTCCGGCTTCAGACGGCATATTGCCGATATGCCGTCTGAAGCACAACACACAAAGGAAACCCATCCTATGACTGACAACGCACTGCTCCATTTGGGCGAAGAACCCCGTTTCGACCAAATCAAAACCGAAGACATCAAACCCGCCGTCCAAACCGCCATCGCCGAAGCGCGCGCGCAAATCGCCGCCATCAAAGCCCAAACGCACACCGGCTGGGCAAACACCGTCGAACCCCTGACCGGCATCACCGAACGCGTCGGCAGGATTTGGGGCGTGGTGTCGCATCTCAATTCCGTTGCCGACACGCCCGAACTGCGCGCCGCCTACAATGAATTAATGCCTGAAATCACCGCCTTCTTTACCGAAATCGGACAAGACATCGAGCTGTACAACCGCTTCAAAACCATCAAAAACTCCCCCGAGTTCGACACCCTCTCCCCCGCACAAAAAACCAAGCTCAACCACGACCTGCGCGATTTCGTATTGAGCGGCGCGGAATTGCCGCCCGAACAGCAGGCAGAACTGGCAAAACTGCAAACCGAAGGCGCGCAACTCTCCGCCAAATTCTCCCAAAACGTCCTAGACGCGACCGACGCCTTCGGCATTTACTTTGACGATGCCGCACCGCTTGCCGGCATTCCCGAAGACGCGCTCGCCATGTTTGCCGCCGCCGCGCAAAGCGAAGGCAAAACAGGCTACAAAATCGGTTTGCAGATTCCGCACTACCTCGCCGTCATCCAATACGCCGACAACCGCGAACTGCGCGAACAAATCTACCGCGCCTACGTTACCCGCGCCAGCGAACTCGCAAACGAAGGCAAATTCGACAACACCGCCAACATCGACCGCACCCTCGAAAACGCGCTGAAAACCGCCAAACTGCTCGGTTTCAAAAACTACGCCGAACTGTCGCTGGCAACCAAAATGGCGGATACGCCCGAACAAGTTTTAAACTTCCTGCACGACCTCGCCCGCCGCGCCAAACCCTACGCCGAAAAAGACCTCGCCGAAGTCAAAGCCTTCGCCCGCGAACACCTCGACCTCGCCGATCCGCAGCCGTGGGATTTAAGCTATGCCGGCGAAAAACTGCGCGAAGCCAAATACGCGTTCAGCGAAACCGAAGTCAAAAAATACTTCCCCGTCGGCAAAGTCCTGGCAGGTCTGTTCGCCCAAATCAAAAAACTTTACGGCATCGGATTTACCGAAAAAACCGTCCCCGTCTGGCACAAAGACGTGCGCTATTTTGAATTGCAACAAAACGGCGAAACCATAGGCGGCGTTTATATGGATTTGTACGCACGCGAAGGCAAACGCGGCGGCGCGTGGATGAACGACTACAAAGGCCGCCGCCGTTTTTCAGACGGCACGCTGCAACTGCCCACCGCCTACCTCGTCTGCAACTTCACCCCGCCCGTCGGCGGCAAAGAAGCCCGCCTGAGCCATGACGAAATCCTTACCCTCTTCCACGAAACCGGACACGGCCTGCACCACCTGCTCACCCGAGTGGACGAACTGGGCGTATCCGGCATCAACGGCGTAGAATGGGACGCGGTCGAACTGCCCAGCCAGTTTATGGAAAACTTCGTCTGGGAATACGGCGTTTTGGCGCAAATGTCCGCCCACGAAGAAACCGGCGCGGTATTGCCGGAAGGGCTGTTCGACAAAATGCTTGCCGCCAAAAACTTCCAACGCGGAATGTTCCTCGTCCGCCAAATGGAGTTCGCCCTCTTCGATATGCTGATTTACAGCGAAAGCGACGAATGCCGTCTGAAAAACTGGCAACAGGTTTTAGACAGCGTGCGCAAAGAAGTCGCCGTCATCCAACCGCCCGAATACAACCGCTTCGCTAACAGCTTCGGCCACATCTTCGCCGGCGGCTATTCCGCAGGCTATTACAGCTACGCGTGGGCGGAAGTATTGAGCGCGGACGCATACGCCGCCTTTGAAGAAAGCGGCGACATTGCCGCCACAGGCAAACGCTTTTGGCAAGAAATCCTCGCCGTCGGCGGATCGCGCGGCGCGGCAGAATCCTTCAAAGCCTTCCGGGGGCGCGAACCGCGCATAGACGCACTCTTGCGCCACAGCGGCTTCGACAACGCGGCTTGATCGATGTGAACAAAAAATGCCGTCTGAAACAATCAAACAGTGTTTCAGACGGCATCAGCATTTGCGCGGTTTCGCCATTTTCACAAAAACAGTAAGCCAAAATCCCGTCATTCCCGCGCAGGCGGGAATCCAGGTCTGTCGGTGCGGAAATTTATCGGATAAAACGGTTTCTTTAGATTTTACGTTCTAGATTCCCGCTTTCGCGGGAATGACGGAATATTTTTGAATTTGATAAAAATGCCGTCTGAAACGGTCAAACAACGCTTCAGACGGCATTTTATAGTGGATTAACAAAAATCAGGACAAGGCGACGAAGCCGCAGACAGTACAAATAGTACGGCAAGGCGAGGCAACGACGTACTGGTTTTTGTTAATCCACTATATTTTCCGACATCATTGAATCAAACCCAAATGCGACAAGAGCGTCCATGTACCGATGGCAATCAACACCAAACCTCCGGCAAATTCCGCACGCCTGCCGAACAATACGCCCAAAGCCCTTCCCGCCGTCAGCCCGACCGCCACCATCACCGTCGTCGCCATACCGATGATTGCGGCGGCAAAGGCGATGTTTACCTCCATAAACGCCAAGCCCACCCCGACTATCATGGAATCAATACTGGTTCCAAAAGCAGTCAAAACCGTCAACCACAGGCTTTCCCGTTTGGCTTCGCGCACATCGTCCGCCCCGCCGGACAAGCCCTCACGCAACATCTTCAGACCCAGCCCGCCCAAAAGGACGAAAGCCGCCCAATGGTCCCATTCGCTGATAAACGGCTTGGCATAAAAACCGCCTGCCCAGCCCGCCAGCGGCGTGAGCGCTTCGACCGTGCCGAACACCAAAGCCGTTGCCGCAATTTTGCGCGGGGGCATCCTGACCGCCGCACCCTTTGCCAGCGCGACGGCAAACGCATCCATCGACATCCCCAGCGCAATCAAGAGCAAAGCATAAAAACCCATACCGCACCCGTCCTTAAAAAGGGCGGATTATAGCAAAACAGCAAAGCGCGAAAAACGCCGCACGAAAACCCGCATCCCGTCATTCCCGCGAAAACAAAAAATCAAAAACTGAAATCCCGTCATTCCCGCGCAGGCGGGAATCCAGTTTTGTCGGTACGGAAACTTATCGGGAAAAACGATTTCTTTAGATTTTACGTTCTAGATTCCCGCTTTCGTGGGAATGACGGGGTTTTGGTTTCCGTGTGGATAGATTCGTCATTCCCGTGCAGGCGAGAATCTAGAGTTGTCGGCGCGGAAACTTATCGGGAAAAACGGTTTCTTTAGATTTTACGTTCTGGATTCCCGCTTTCGCGGGAATGACGCGGAAAAGTTTCCGTGCCGGTTTGAACCGGTGGGGATGGTGCGGGAATGACGGCGGAAAAGTGGGCTGTGGCGCGGGAATGACGGGATATTTTGCGTTTAATAAAAACGCCCGCCAAAACGGCAAAGGCGGACGGAGGATGCCGTCTGAAGCGGAAAAGGGGAATAGGAAATGCCGCCCGAGCGGTTCGGGCGGCATTTGTTTTCACGGCGGGGTCAAACCCGGTCATTGTCCTTATTTGGCGCGGCAGGAAGACGGCAGGAATTTTTCTTTCACAGTACCTGCTTTACAAGTCCATTCGAACGAGCCGGAGTTTTGTTTGCCTTCCAATACCAAGGTTGAACCTTTGATGTCGTTGTTCACACCGGAAGAGTTCATGGTAGCGGTAATCTTAGCAAGGGAAGCAGTGCCAGAAACATTAACCGATGCCACATACTTACCTTTAATATCGCTAGCATTAGCAATACCTGCGGAAGCATTGGTGTTCGGGAACGTGCCGTTGTCGGAATAATATTCGACCACTGCAGATTTTTGACCTTCGGCCAAAGTCAGGGCTTCGGACATTTGGGCGCGCGCGGTGTAGTCTTGGTATGCGGGCAGGGCGACGGCTGCCAAGATACCGACGATGGCGATGACGATCATCAGCTCGATCAGGGTGAAACCTTTTTGGATTGCTTTCATTTGGATGACTCCTGTTTGAAAATGTTTAAGTTTGATTGGAAATTTGCGGCATCCGCCGCAAACGTAAACCCGTAATGTATTTGACCGTGGTCTTTTTTGCTTCGGTTCGCCTTCTTACCAGCAAGCGGCGTGCCAAAACCGGGTTCGGCTCGGCATTCTACAGAATATTTTTTTATTTGTCTGTTTGGTATGGGTATTTTTTTATATCAACGCGGCGCGGCTTGCGGCGGAATAATGCGGCGGGCTGACGTTTTTTGTTAGGTGTGACATTTTTTGTCAGTTTCGGGCTGACGTTTTTTGTCAGATTGGGGGTTCTTTGGGATTTTTTTTGGGGGGGTGGCTGCAGGGTGGGCTTCAGCCCACCGCCTCCGCCGATTCCGCCGCCTTCAGACGGCATCGGTTTGCCGGCACCGGTAAGATTGGCGGAGTTGGTGGAATGGTGGAGTTGGTGGGCTGAAGCCCACCCTACGCCCACCTTACAGCCCATTCTACAGTCCGATACGGCTTACTGAATCGTCAGAAATACCTAAACCGTCATTCTCGCGCAGGCGGGAATCTAGAGTTGTCAGTGCAGAAACTTATCGGATAAAACGGTTTCTTTAGATTTTACGTTCTAGATTCCCGCCTGCGCGGGAATGACGGGATATTTTGTGTTTAATAAAAAACGCCCGCCGAAGCGGCAAAGGCGGGGTGGGGAAATGCCGTCTGAAACGGTCAAACGACGTTTCAGACGGCATTTTTATGCCCGGTTATTTCCGGTAGCGGACGGCGCGGGACAGGATTTCTTCAATTTCCATCCACATAATGCCTCCTTACAGCAAACCGTGCTGGCCGAGTGCGGGGTCGGTCGCGCGGGCGGCTTGTGCGTCTTCGACAGTCAGTCCGAGGGCTTTTGCCACGCCTTCTCCGTATGCCGGATCGCAACGGTAGCAGTTGCGGATATGGCGGTATTTGATGAAGTCGGGCGCGTCGCCCATTGCGGCGGCGGTGTTGCCGAACAAAGCCTGTTTCTGCGTATCGTTCATCAAGTTGAACAAGGCGCGCGGTTGGCTGAAGTAGTCGTCATCGTCTTGGCGGTAGTCCCAGTGTGCCGCGTCGCCGTTGATTTTCAAAGGCGGTTCGGCGAAATCGGGTTGTTGCTGCCATTGTCCGAAGCTGTTAGGTTCGTAGTGCGGCAGGCTGCCGTAGTTGCCGTCGGCGCGTCCTTGTCCGTCGCGCTGGTTGCTGTGAACAGGGCAACGCGGACGGTTGACAGGGATTTGGCGGAAGTTTACGCCCAAGCGGTAGCGTTGCGCGTCGGCGTAATTGAACAAACGGGCCTGCAACATTTTATCCGGGCTCGCGCCGATACCGGGAACGAGGTTGCTCGGTGCGAAGGCGGATTGTTCCACATCGGCGAAGAAGTTTTCGGGATTGCGGTTCAACTCGAATTCTCCCACTTCAATCAGCGGATAGTCTTTTTTCGGCCAAACTTTGGTCAGGTCAAACGGATGATACGGCACTTTTTCCGCATCGGCTTCGGGCATGACTTGGATGTACATCGTCCATTTCGGAAACTCGCCGCGCTCGATGGCTTCGTACAGGTCGCGCTGATGGCTTTCGCGGTCGTCGGCGATGATTTTGGCGGCTTCTTCGTTGGTCAGGTTTTTAATGCCTTGCTGGCTGCGGAAATGGAATTTCACCCAGAAACGCTCGCCTGCTTCGTTCCAGAAGCTGTAGGTATGCGAACCGAAGCCGTGCATATGGCGGTAGCTGGCGGGGATGCCGCGGTCGCTCATCACGATGGTAACTTGGTGCAGTGCTTCGGGCAGCAGCGTCCAGAAGTCCCAGTTGTTCGTAGCGGAGCGCATATTGGTGCGCGGATCGCGTTTGACGGCTTTGTTCAGGTCGGGGAATTTACGCGGGTCGCGCAGGAAGAATACGGGCGTGTTGTTGCCGACCACATCCCAGTTGCCTTCTTCGGTATAGAACTTCAGCGCAAAACCGCGGATGTCGCGTTCCGCATCGGCTGCGCCGCGTTCGCCTGCCACGGTGGTGAAACGGGCGAACATCTCGGTTTTTTTGCCGACTTCGCTGAAGATTTTGGCGCGGGTGTATTTGGTGATGTCGTGCGTTACGGTAAACGTACCGAACGCGCCCGAACCTTTGGCGTGCATACGGCGTTCGGGGATGACTTCGCGCACGAAGTCGGCGAGTTTTTCATTCAGCCACAAATCCTGCGCCAGCAGGGGGCCGCGCGGACCGGCGGTCAGGCTGTTTTGATTGTCGGCAACAGGCGCGCCGTTGTTCATGGTCAGATGGGTTACGGGGCATTTGGAGGTAGTCATAGCTCGTGTTCCTTTTCCTTGGTTAATCAAAAGATACGACAAACGGCTTACAGCACGATTTGGCGGAAAGCGTATTCGTAACTGGTTTCTTGGTTGCAATAGATTTCATGAATAGACATTTAGTTTTCCTTTTATTTAAACTATGAAGGCAACTATACGCCAAGATTTTCGCTATTAAAACTATGAAATCGATTTAATATTGTTATAAGCAATCAATATTCTATTTTCGTTTGTTTTTTGTTATCGGAACGAATCAAAATCCCTACATAAAACCATTTATAATAATGTTTCCTGGCATCATCTGCCGCCGACAGGCCAAAAGAATAATTCTCTCGCATTATCATGACGTTACTCGGAATAAAGCTCAAACAGACCCAGCAGCTCAACCAGCGGCTGCAACAATCTTTGCGCGTATTGCAGATGTCGGGTATCGAACTTGAACGCGAGGTCGAAAACTGGCTGTCGGACAACCCCCTGCTCGAACGCAAAGACACGGATGAATTTTCCGATGCCGAATTCAGCCATTACACTGCGCCCGCGCGCCAAATCGGCGGAGACGAAGGCGAAGATATGCTGTCCAACATCGCCGGCGAGCAGGATTTCAAGCAATACCTGCACGCGCAAGTGTGCGAACACCCGCTTTCCGACCAAGAAGCCGCCTGTGTCCACATCCTTATCGATTTCCTTGACGAGCAGGGTTATCTGACCGACAGCATCGAAGACATTCTCGACCATACGCCCTTGGAGTGGATGTTGGATGAAGCAATGCTGCAACACGCGCTGACCGCATTGAAAAAATTCGACCCGGCAGGCGTGGCCGCCGCCGATTTGAACGAATCGCTGATACTGCAGATAGAAAGATTGGGCGAATGTGCTGCCAAACCCGCCGCCCTGCATATCGTCCGAAACGCCCTCGACAGCATTGACGGCAACCGCAGCCAAACCCTCGCGCGAATAAAAAAACACCTGCCCCAAACCGACAGCGGCACACTCGAAGCCGCACTCGACCTCATTGCTTCGCTCAATCCCTTTCCCGCCGCCGGTTTTGCCTCGTCCACGCCCACGCCGTATATCCGCCCGGATGTCTGGGTTGAGGAAAGTAAAGACGGCTGGACGGTCAGTTTCAACGAAGACTCCCTGCCTCCTCTGCAAATGAACAGCGAATATTGCGAACTGATGCCGTCTGAAGGCCTCTCGCCCGAATGGAAGGAAAAAATCAGCGAAGCCAGACAACGTATCGATTCGCTCGAATTGAGGAAGGCAACCGTCGTCCTCCTTGCTGAATACATCGTTAAACATCAGGCAGACTTTTTTACTTTTGGCGAAATCGGACTCGTCCCCCTGCTGATGAAAGATGCCGCCGCCGAATTGGGTGTGGCAGAAAGTACCGTTTCCCGCGCGGCCAACCAAAAATATTTGTCTTGCCCGCGCGGAGTGTTTGCGCTACGCTATTTCTTCACGCAGGCAGTTCAAATGGAAGAAGGCAAAGAAGCCGTCAGCCAACACGCCGTTAAAGCCGCACTCTCCCAGCTTGTCGGCAGCGAAGACAAACGCAAGCCCTATTCTGACGAGGCACTCGCCAACCTACTGGCTTTCCGCGGCATGGAGGTTTCCCGCCGCACCATTGCCAAATACAGAGAATCCCTTGAGATTCCGGCAGCACACAAACGCAAAACCGCAGAATAATTTTTCAACACAATGCTACAACCCGTTTTTCCGTTCCGTCGCCGACGGACAGAACCCACCGAAGGAGCTGTATCATGAATCTGAAAATCACCGGTCTGAATTTTGACGTTACCGAAGCCATCAAAAACCATGTTTCCAAGAAACTGGAGCGCATCAACCGCCACGCTTCGGACATCATTTCTATAACCGTAACGCTGTCTGTGGAAAAAGCCGGTCATAAGGCCGAGGCAGACGTACACCTTGCCGGTAAAGACCTGCACGTCGAGTCCGACGGTCAGGACATGTATGCCGCCATCGACACCCTGACAGACAAACTTGACCGCGCCGTATTGAAACACAAAGAAAAAATCGGAGAAGTCCGCCATTGACCGAAAGTCCGTAACGGCAAAATGCCGTCTGAAACAGATTTCCGTTTCAGACGGCATTTTGTTGCCCGATATATCGGGGCGCAAAACCGTCCTCCGATATAGTGGATTAACAAAAACCAGTACGGCGTTGCCTCGCCTTACTGTAACCGTCGGCTGCAAACTGCCCAACGGTCTGATTATCGAAGCCGGCGGCCAGTCGGTAGAGTTGAACGGCGCAAAAGCACCGCCCTATGTGCCGTCCTGATTTGGAAGGGCTTACACCCCCCCCCAAATAAAGTCTGATCCTACCGCCCTAAAGGGTGGGGTTTCAACCGAAAAGGAAACACGATAAACAAACGGAACGCAAATCCGCATCCCGTTTCCGTTTTACTTCCAAGCCCCTGCAAGGGCTTGCGCTTCCTTCAGACGGCATACCGTACCGACATCCAGCCACAAGCCCGTATGCTTCTGTCCGCTCACGCGGTTTTGCCGCATTTCGTTCCGCAATACGGGCGCGAGTTTCGCCACACTGCCCGCTTCGATTCCGTCAAACATTTCAGGACGGTAAATACCCACGCCGCTGAATGTCAATCCGTTGCCGCCGGATACTTCCGGACGCACGCTGCCGTCGGGCAGCAACAAAAAATCACCGTCGGGATGGTGCGGGGGATTTTCCACCAGCCACAAATGTGCGGAAATATGCTCGGGCAGGGACGATGCCGTCTGAAACGCGGCGGTAAAATCGATGTCGGTCAGTACGTCGCCATTGACCACCAAAAATGGGGCATCGCCCAACAGCGGCAATGCCCGTGCGATACCGCCTGCGGTTTCCAAGCCGCCTTCAGGTTCGGGCGAATAGGCGATGTTCACGCCATATGACGAGCCGTCGCCCAAAGCCTCTTCTATCTGCCGTCCCAACCACGCATGGTTAATGACGATTTCGGTAAACCCTGCCTGCTTCAGACGGCATAGGTGCCAACCGATTAGAGGCTTACCCGCCACATCAAGCAGCGGCTTCGGAGTGGTATCGGTCAAAGGGCGCATACGCTCGCCGCGTCCTGCCGCCAGTATCATCGCTTTCATATATATCTGTCCGAATATCAGTCTAAAGACCTAAACTGCCGTCTGAAATACAGCAGCGCGGGACGTTTGCCCACGCAGTTTTTGATTTCGTCGAGCCTGACGTAAAATACAAAATGCGTGCCGATTTCATGTTGGCCGACAATATGCCCGTGCAGGTGCGCCAACGCTCCTTCTATTTCAGGTTGTCCGGTTTTACCGTAATGCCAAATATGATAGGCAAAACGTTCTTCGGGCGAAAGATTGGTCAATCCGGCAAAATGTTCGGCCACATCCTGATGTTCGTCTGCCAACGTATTGATGCACAGGCTGCCGTTTTCCGACAGTATCGGGATGATACGGGCTTTACGGTTGATACACAGCATCACGGTTGGAGGCTCATCCGTAATCGGTGTAACCGCCGTCATCGTAATGCCGTAACGTCCTGCCGATCCCTCTGTCGTAATGACATGAACACCTGCCGCGCAAGATGCCATCGCATCACGGAATGAGGTTTGAAATTCTTTCTGCAAATCCGTCATATTACCCCTTTATCTGTTTCCATATGCAAGACTGCTGCACATAAGGCTTCCCTCATGTGCAGCAGCTCTGATTCGTAAACAAGACCGACTGTCGGACGTTTCCGCACGTTGCGCGTTTTACGAATTCAACAAATCCTCGATTTGTGCAAGTTCCGCCAGCAAATCCTTAAGCAGCATCATTTTCTCGCGGGACAACACTTCTTCGATAGCATCGTAGCGTTCGTCCACTTCTTCGCCGATTTCCTCATACAGCTTCTCGCCCTCGGCAGTCAGCTTCAGAAAAACACGGCGTTGGTCGTTGGAAGGTTTCAGGCGGACAACCAGACCTGCTTTTTCAAGACGGGTCAGGATACCGGTCAGGCTGGGGCGCAGGATGCACGCCTGATTCGCCAAATCTTGAAAGTCCAGCGTGCCGTTTTCCGCCAAAAGACGGATAATCCGCCATTGCTGATCGGTGATATTCGCCTGGTTCAGAATGGGTCTGAACTGTGTCATCAAGGCTTCCCTTGCCTGTATCAGACCGATATTGATAGACGCATGTTTTGATTGGGTAGGCATTGTTCAAGTCTCCAAGTTATCGAAAATCAAATTTTCAAACCGTCTGTAAAGCTTGCAGGTATCATTCCGGGACAACCGTTATATAACAAAACGAACATATAGCAACAATACTCTATAAGCCGTATCAGGCATTTGGGTACAAAAGGCTTTAATTCCGATAATCCTATCTAAAAATATTTTAATAGTTATATCTTAGTCTATTTTCCCTACAATCTCAACAAAGTATTACATTTACTGTCGAAAGAACTTTCTTCCAAAAAAACAAAAGCCGCCGCATCCGACGAGCAAGGTATATGCCGTTTGATTCTCCACATAGCGTAAAGTTTAACAAAAACAAAGGTTAATCGAAAACATCCGCCTGAAAAATTCGTGCGCGCAAGCCCCAATAACTGCTGATTCCCGTCGTATAGTGAACTATTTTCCCATTTTTGACCAAAATGACAGTCGGCGTTGCCTTAATCTGCCAAGATCTTGCCAAACCGCCGTCCTCATCATTAACGCTCGGAAAACCCAATCCGCGTTTTTTCATATACGCAGAAACTTCGGCCGAACTGCCGGAACGTATCGCCACTCCGACAACCGGCACACCGTCGGCCGCCAAATCATCAATTATCGGAGACTGATAACGGCACACGCCGCACCAGCTCCCCCAAAAATACACCAGCACCGTCCTATCTCGGCTAAACTGTCCCAAAGTTAGCCGCTGCCCCGACAGCAAAGTCAAAGGCCGCCCTGCCGCACCGGCAGGTTCGTCGGGCTTGCGTACCCAATCCAAAAACAGCGACACCAATAAAAACACCAATGCCGTCTGAACGGCAAATTTGATGCCCGAAAGCAATTTCTTTTTCATACGCCCCCTCAAACGGTACGCCCGCGCAACCGGCAGGCAAACAAAAAAGCCAAGTCCTAAAACTTGGCTTTCGGCTATTTGGTGGGTCGTGAGCGATTCGAACGCTCGACCAACGGATTAAAAGTCCGCTGCTCTACCGGCTGAGCTAACGACCCGATAAGCTGTGCATTATACAGCCCCGTTCCCCGCCGTCAAGCAAATTTTACAGGCTTAATTGCAGACCACTGTTTGCACGGGATATTTTGGCAACGGATTTTCACAATCCGCCGCATACCGTGTAAAAATTCGCACAAGGAAAGGCAAACCGCCCGAAATCAATGTACACTTTCCGCCCGTTTCCCAAACTACACACAGAAACACACATTATGAACATACAAAACATCCGCACCCTCCTCGACACCGTCGCCGTTCCGAATACGGCACGCACGCTCGGCAGCGAAAAGGCCGTCCGTTCGGTCGAACAGCGTTCAGACGGCATCCATATCGCCCTGCATTTCGGCTTCCCTGTCGCGCACATCGCCGCCGCCATCGCCGATTCCGTACAAGAAACCCTGATGCCCGAAACAGGCGGCGCGCACATCCACTTGAGCATAGACATCGAAATCGGCACACACAAAGTCCAGCCCGGCGTTACCACCATCAAAGGCGTGAAAAACATCATCGCCGTCGCATCGGGAAAAGGCGGCGTGGGCAAATCAACCACCACCGCCAACCTTGCCGCCGCAATGGCGCGGATGGGCGCGCGCGTCGGCGTACTCGATGCCGACCTTTACGGCCCGAGCCAGCCCACGATGCTGGGCGTACACGACCGCAAACCCGATCAGAAAAACCAAAAACTCATTCCCGTCGAATCTTCAGACGGCATACAGGTCATGTCTATCGGCTTTCTGGTCGATACCGACCAAGCCGTCGTCTGGCGCGGGCCAATGGTCAGCCAAGCCTTGCAGCAACTGATGTTCCAAAGCGAGTGGGACGAAGTGGACTATCTTTTCATCGACCTGCCCCCGGGTACGGGCGACATCCAGCTCACGCTGTCCCAGCGCATCCCCGTAACCGGTTCCGTCATCGTAACCACGCCGCAGGACATCGCCCTGATAGACGCGCGCAAGGCTGTGGATATGTTCCGCAAGGTCAACATTCCCATTTTAGGCGTATTGGAAAATATGTCCGTCCACATCTGCACCAACTGCGGACATAGCGAAGCCCTGTTCGGCACGGACGGAGGCAAAGATTTAGCAGCACGCCTCAACGTCCCCCTGCTCGGACAGCTTCCCCTAAGCCTGCCCGTGCGCGAAGCGATGGACGGAGGGGCGGCGGCACAACTGTTCGACAAGCACCCCGCCATCGCCAAAATCTACACCGATGCCGCATTCCAAATCGCCCTGAGCATTGCCGACAAAGGCAAAGACTTCAGCAGCCGCTTCCCCAAAATCGTCGTCGAATAAAGCCCCACCCCCGAAACCGCAATGCCGTCTGAAACCCCGCGCCTGCCGATACGCCGTCATTCCCGCGCAACGAGCCGTAGGGTGAGATGTAGGGTGGACTGCAGGGTGGGCTTCAGCCCACCAATCCCACCATATCCACCAACTCCACCGATGTCGCCAATCCCACCAATTTCACCGTATCAAAGGTTTTCGGCGAACCGGCGGACGTGGTTGGAATTGACGGAATAGGCGGGATTCGGCGGTTTCGGTTTTTGGCGAAAATGGCTGAATTGGTTGGATTTGACGGAATCGTTGGAATTGTTGAAATTGGCGGAGTTGGTTGGAATCGGTTGGATTCGGTGGGATTGGTGGATGTGGTGGGCTGAAGCCCACCCTACAGCCCACCAATTTGACCGCATCAAAGTTTTTTGGGGAATAGGCGTGATTCGGCGAATCGGCAGACGTGGTTGGATTTGGATTTGACGGAATCGGCGTGATTGGTAACATTGGTGGAATCGGTGGGCTGAAGCCCACCCTACGGCGCAACCTACATCCCACCCTGCAACCCACCTATGCCCATCCTACGCATCCGCCATACAGCCCTGTTCCGATGCGGACGGATAAGGCGCGATGCCGCCGGCGGGCATCATATTCTTGGAATAGCGCATTAAAAAGAGTATGATAATGGAAACACAAAAGATTCTGGCAAATGTCCGTGCGCCGTTCCCGTCCGTCATTACGAACGCGCGAGGCGGACGCGTAAGGCGGTTTTCGGGGCGGGATGTAGGGTAGGTTGTGGCGGGATGTAGGGTGGGCTTCAGCCCACCGATTCCACCAATGTTACCAATCCCACCGATTCCGCCAGCAGCCTGCCGACAAAACCATGCAACCGTTTCGGAACACCGCAACCCTACCTCCGTCATTCCCGCGCAGGCGGGAATCCAGGTCTGTCGGTGCGGAAACTTATCGGATAAAACGGTTTCTTGAGATTTTACGTTCTAGATTCCCACTTTCGTGGGAATGACGATTCGGGTATTTTTATAGGAAGCCGTAGGGTGGGATTGGTGAATTTTGTGGAATCGGCGTGATTGATGGATTTGGTAACATTGGTAGATTTTGTGGGATTGGCGGGATTGGTGGATGTGGTGGAGTTGGTGGGCTGAAGCCCACCCTACAACCCACCCTACACCCACCTTACGCATCCGCCTCACGAAACACCCCGCGCCATGAAAATCCGCATCACGGCGCATATTGCGATATTTACGGCCGGGCGGGAATGCCGTCCGGCCATCGGGAAAACAAACGGAAGGAAAACGATATGAAAAAAACACCCAAACGGCACTTGCTCCGCCATACCGCGGTTTATACCGCGATGCTCTTGGCGGTATCGTCCCAACAGGCATTCGGCGCGGGCGATACCGAAAATTTCAATTTTATCGTCAAAGACGACGGCAGCGTAGAAGGCGGTAAGACACCCGGCGGTCAGGGCGTACGCACCGGTAAGAAACTGTCTATACCGTCAGGCAAATTTGGCTCGGTAAGCTTAAAACAAGTGTGTCAGGATTTGGGAATCACACCTGGATCTGCCGATTGTAATTTCGTCCTTTCACTGACTAACGAATTTACCTACGCAAACACCGACACGCTGCTTGCGGGCAAGGTCGGCAAGCTGAACCTCGGCGGCGGTCCCGCCCCGCTGTGGGGCAAAGTTTCCGGGCTTGATGCCGACAATATGGCGGGGCGCAAAACCGACAGTTGGCTGACGACCGTCCATAAAGGGAAGATGGGTTACGATTTTACCGGCATCAGCTGCTTCCTCAAGGGCGTGGGTGTCTCGACGGGTCAGAGCCGCCAGTGTCCCGACCTGCCTTTCAAATTTTATTTCAACTTTAAGGACAGCGCACTCGATCCCGCCTCGGCGGGAACCAGTCCGGACGGCCTGCCGATATACAAGCTGAAAGACCATCCGTGGCTGGGCGTTTCCTTCCAATTGACTAAATCGAGCGGCACTGCGCCGCAATGGATAACCATTAATAATGACCATACGCTGCTAAACGAAATGATTACCCAGCCGACAGGGGAAAGAAGCAGCGGCAGAGCCTTCGCCCTGCGCGCCAAGCTGCACCTGTTGGGTACTCCGGGCAGCCTCAACGCCCAAGAAATCAAACTGGGCGAGATTAATATGCCCGACTTCAACTTTATGCCGTATAACGCAAACGGCAGGGGTCGGACGGGTACTCTGTATAAGATACATGAACAAGGCCATATCGACGTAAAACTCCAGCTTCCGAGCATAGGCGCGGGCGGCTGTACGCGGGCGCAATATACCGCCGCCGGCCCGGACGGCAGCCAATACGCCATTGTCGCCCCCGCCCCTTTGGGCGCGGGTTTCCCGGGCAAGGCGGCGGCGGTCGTTACCGATCCCAAGTCGGCAAGCAGCCGCATCCTCTTTTACACCTTGGATAAAAACAATAAGAAAAACGGCGGCGCGGATTATGTGCCAAACAAAGGTTTTACCGAACCCGTCTTTGCCGGACGCAAGGCGGCAATCCGCCTGGCAAACGGCGTATCCTTGAGCGACAGCAATATTAACGGCATTACGAATGGCACATTCGGTATCGGCGGCTTGGGAAACAATCAAGACGAATGGAAAACCGTGCTGCTGCGCTGGACCGACCGGCGCGATGCAAACGACAATCAGTTTAACTATTTTAACAATACGATAGATGCCTCGACACGCGGCAAACTGTATAGCCAGCAATACCGCATCCGCGACGACAAGAATCGCAATTTGGGCGACATCGTCAACAGCCCGGTAACGGCGGTCGGCGACTATCTGGCAACCGCCGCCAACGACGGGATGGTGCATATCTTCAAAAAAAGCGGCGGCGGCTACAATCTGAAACTCAGCTACATCCCCGGCACGATGCCGCGCAAAAACTTGGATAACCAAGATTCCGATTTGGCAAAAGACCTGCACAACTTTGCCAACGAAAACTACACGGGCGGTTTGTACGGCGTGGACGGCGGCTTTGTCTTGCGCCAAGCCGGAAACCGCGTGTTTATGTTCGGCGCGATGGGTCAGGGCGGCAAAGGCGCGTATGCCTTGGATTTGACCAGGGCCGACAGCAATCAGACCGGCGTTTCCCTGTTTGATGTACAAGGCAACGGATTGGGCTACACCGTCGGCACACCGCAAATCGGCAAAACCCACAACGGCAAATACGCCGCCTTCCTCGCCTCCGGTTACGCCGTCAAAGACGTTAACAGCGGCGATAATACAACCGCGCTGTATGTATATGATTTGGAAAGCAACGGCACGCTGATTAAAAAAATTACCGTACCCGGCGGCAAGGGCGGGCTTTCGTCCCCCACGCTTGTCGATACGGATTTGGACGGCACGGTCGATATCGCCTATGCCGGCGATCGCGGCGGCAAGATGTACCGATTTGATTTGAAAGACAACGATCCGAACAGATGGTCTGTACGCGCCATTTTCAACGGCACAAAACCGATTACTTCCGCGCCCGCTATTTCCCAACTGAAAGACAAACGCGTCGTCATCTTCGGCACGGGCAGCGATTTGACCGAAGAAGATGTGGCAAGCCAAGACATCCAACACGTTTACGGTATTTTCGATAACGATACGGATTTGGGTGCGGCGCAAGACGGGCTGGGCAACGGTTTGCTCAAACAAGTGCTGACACAAGAAAACAGTACGCTGTTCCTGAGCGACTACAAAAGGTCTGACGGCTCGGGCGACAAGGGCTGGGTAATAGATTTGCAGCCCGGACAGCGCGTTACCGTCAAACCGACCGTGGTATTGCGTACCGCCTTTGTAACCATCCGCAACTACAATGCCAACGGCTGCGGCGCGGAAACCGCATTTTTGGGCATCAATACCTCCGACGGCGGCAAGCTGACGAAGAAAAGCGCGCGCCCCGTCGTGCCGGATAGCCGCGTGGCAAAAAAAGTCGGCGAGAAAAAAGACGCAAAAGGCAACAATATCCCCGTGGGCTGTATGGAAAAAGGCACTGAAACCGTCTGCCCGAGCGGATATGTTTATCCGAAACTTCTGACCGCAAGCTATTTGGACAGCCAAAAAACAAGCGATCACCCGACAACGGCAGACGGCGACGCGGGCGGCAGCGGTAATGACAACACCCCCTTCCAAAAATCCGGCAACCGCTGCTTCTTCAGCAAAGGCGTGCACACGCTGCTGATGAACGATATGTCCGACTTGGATGTTGCCGGCCCGATCTGCAATATGAAACGGGTAAGCTGGCGCGAAGTCTTCTTCTAACCCGCCCGCGCGGCCGATTCCCCCGCAAATGCCGTCTGAAAGGTCTTCAGACGGCATTTTTTGCGTTTTTCGGAGGGGGGAAGTGAAACGCGTCATTCCCGCGCAGGCGGGAATCTAGATTTGTCCGCACATCGAACCGTAGCAACTGTATTTTTCACCCCGTCGGGCAAAAATACCAAAACTCAAATCAACACAAAAACTTATGCGCCGTCATTCCCGCGCAGGCGGAAATCTAGGATGCAGGATTAAGGAAACCTACATCCCGTCATTCCCACGAAAGTGGGAATCTAGGACTCAGGACTGGAGAAACCTTCAGTTTTACCCGATAAGTTTCCGTGCCGACAGGTCTGGATTCCCGCCTTCGCGGGAATGACGGTTCAGTTGCGTAGGACTGGATTGTGAAAAGGGGCGGATTCGGTGTATTCGATGAAAACGGTGGAAATGCGGGATTGATGGAATTGGTGGGCTGAAGCCCACCCTACAAGAGCGTTCAGACGGCATTGTTTGCGTTTTCGGGATGGGGGCGGCAAATAAAACGCGTCATTCCCGCGCAGGCGGGAATCCGGTGAACCGTAGGGTGGGCTTCAGCCCGCCGCATCAAAAATTTTTGGCAAACTGTCGGGAAGTCGGCGGCTTCGGTTCTTGGCGGAATCGGTGGAAATGGGGAATTTA
>NZ_JBLRPR010000012.1:0-38286 GCF_047915665.1 Neisseria sp. LACPHL-SPEC-2024-00856 | reverse complement strand
GCCGATATCTGATTAGCTAGTTGGTGGGGTAAAGGCCTACCAAGGCGACGATCAGTAGCGGGTCTGAGAGGATGATCCGCCACACTGGGACTGAGACACGGCCCAGACTCCTACGGGAGGCAGCAGTGGGGAATTTTGGACAATGGGCGCAAGCCTGATCCAGCCATGCCGCGTGTCTGAAGAAGGCCTTCGGGTTGTAAAGGACTTTTGTCAGGGAAGAAAAGGCTGTTGCTAATATCAGCGGCTGATGACGGTACCTGAAGAATAAGCACCGGCTAACTACGTGCCAGCAGCCGCGGTAATACGTAGGGTGCGAGCGTTAATCGGAATTACTGGGCGTAAAGCGAGCGCAGACGGTTACTTAAGCAGGATGTGAAATCCCCGGGCTCAACCCGGGAACTGCGTTCTGAACTGGGTGACTCGAGTGTGTCAGAGGGAGGTAGAATTCCACGTGTAGCAGTGAAATGCGTAGAGATGTGGAGGAATACCGATGGCGAAGGCAGCCTCCTGGGATAACACTGACGTTCATGCTCGAAAGCGTGGGTAGCAAACAGGATTAGATACCCTGGTAGTCCACGCCCTAAACGATGTCAATTAGCTGTTGGGCAACTTGATTGCTTAGTAGCGTAGCTAACGCGTGAAATTGACCGCCTGGGGAGTACGGTCGCAAGATTAAAACTCAAAGGAATTGACGGGGACCCGCACAAGCGGTGGATGATGTGGATTAATTCGATGCAACGCGAAGAACCTTACCTGGTCTTGACATGTACGGAATCCTCCAGAGACGGAGGAGTGCCTTCGGGAGCCGTAACACAGGTGCTGCATGGCTGTCGTCAGCTCGTGTCGTGAGATGTTGGGTTAAGTCCCGCAACGAGCGCAACCCTTGTCATTAGTTGCCATCATTCAGTTGGGCACTCTAATGAGACTGCCGGTGACAAGCCGGAGGAAGGTGGGGATGACGTCAAGTCCTCATGGCCCTTATGACCAGGGCTTCACACGTCATACAATGGTCGGTACAGAGGGTAGCCAAGCCGCGAGGTGGAGCCAATCTCACAAAACCGATCGTAGTCCGGATTGCACTCTGCAACTCGAGTGCATGAAGTCGGAATCGCTAGTAATCGCAGGTCAGCATACTGCGGTGAATACGTTCCCGGGTCTTGTACACACCGCCCGTCACACCATGGGAGTGGGGGATACCAGAAGTAGGTAGGATAACCGCAAGGGGTCCGCTTACCACGGTATGCTTCATGACTGGGGTGAAGTCGTAACAAGGTAGCCGTAGGGGAACCTGCGGCTGGATCACCTCCTTTCTAGAGAAAGAAGGGGCTTTAGGCATTCACACTTATCGGTAAACTGAAAAGATGCGGAAGAAGCTTGAGTGAGGGCAAGGTTCGCTTAAGAAGAGAATCCGGGTTTGTAGCTCAGCTGGTTAGAGCACACGCTTGATAAGCGTGGGGTCGGAGGTTCAAGTCCTCCCAGACCCACCAATAACGGGGGCATAGCTCAGTTGGTAGAGCACCTGCTTTGCAAGCAGGGGGTCATCGGTTCGATCCCGTTTGCCTCCACCAAAACTTTGCAAATCAAAGTAATCCTGTTGCTTTTATTTTATTTGTACTTTTATATTTTATAGCAACTTATTTTGATTTGCGGAGTAAAATAACGACGCATCGATCTTTAACAAATTGGAAAGCCGAAATCAACAAACAAAGACAATGAGTTTGTTTTGATTTTTACCCTTTGCAAAGGGTAAAAATCTCTCGCAAGAGAAAAGAAAACAAACACAGTATTTGGGTGATGATTGTATCGACTTAATCCTGAAACACAAAAGGCAGGATTAAGACACAACAAAGCAGTAAGCTTTATCAAAGTAGGAATTTCAAGTTTACTTCCCTAGTCAACGGGTAGGTAAACGAAGTCAAAGAAGTTCTTGAAATGATAGAGTCAAGTGAATAAGTGCATCAGGTGGATGCCTTGGCGATGATAGGCGACGAAGGACGTGTAAGCCTGCGAAAAGCGTGGGGGAGCTGGCAATAAAGCTATGATCCCGCGATGTCCGAATGGGGAAACCCACTGCATTCTGTGCAGTATCCTAAGTTGAATACATAGACTTAGAGAAGCGAACCCGGAGAACTGAACCATCTAAGTACCCGGAGGAAAAGAAATCAACCGAGATTCCGCAAGTAGTGGCGAGCGAACGCGGAGGAGCCTGTACGTGATAACTGTCGAGATAGAAGAACAAGCTGGGAAGCTTGACCATAGTGGGTGATAGTCCCGTATTCGAAATCTCAATAGTGGTACTAAGCGTACGAAAAGTAGGGCGGGACACGTGAAATCCTGTCTGAATATGGGGGGACCATCCTCCAAGGCTAAATACTCATCATCGACCGATAGTGAACCAGTACCGTGAGGGAAAGGCGAAAAGAACCCCGGGAGGGGAGTGAAATAGAACCTGAAACCTGATGCATACAAACAGTGGGAGCACCCTAGTGGTGTGACTGCGTACCTTTTGTATAATGGGTCAACGACTTACATTCAGTAGCGAGCTTAACCGAATAGGGGAGGCGTAGGGAAACCGAGTCTTAATAGGGCGAACAGTTGCTGGGTGTAGACCCGAAACCGAGTGATCTATCCATGGCCAGGTTGAAGGTGCCGTAACAGGTACTGGAGGACCGAACCCACGCATGTTGCAAAATGCGGGGATGAGCTGTGGATAGGGGTGAAAGGCTAAACAAACTCGGAGATAGCTGGTTCTCCCCGAAAACTATTTAGGTAGTGCCTCGAGCAAGACACTGATGGGGGTAAAGCACTGTTATGGCTAGGGGGTTATTGCAACTTACCAACCCATGGCAAACTCAGAATACCATCAAGTGGTTCCTCGGGAGACAGACAGCGGGTGCTAACGTCCGTTGTCAAGAGGGAAACAACCCAGACCGCCAGCTAAGGTCCCAAATGATAGATTAAGTGGTAAACGAAGTGGGAAGGCATAGACAGCCAGGATGTTGGCTTAGAAGCAGCCATCATTTAAAGAAAGCGTAATAGCTCACTGGTCGAGTCGTCCTGCGCGGAAGATGTAACGGGGCTCAAATCTATAACCGAAGCTGCGGATGCCGGTTTACCGGCATGGTAGGGGAGCGTTCTGTAGGCCGATGAAGGTGCATTGTAAAGTGTGCTGGAGGTATCAGAAGTGCGAATGTTGACATGAGTAGCGATAAAGCGGGTGAAAAGCCCGCTCGCCGAAAGCCCAAGGTTTCCTACGCAACGTTCATCGGCGTAGGGTGAGTCGGCCCCTAAGGCGAGGCAGAAATGCGTAGTCGATGGGAAACAGGTTAATATTCCTGTACTTGATTCAAATGCGATGTGGGGACGGAGAAGGTTAGGTTAGCAAGCTGTTGGAATAGCTTGTTTAAGCCGGTAGGTGGAAGACTTAGGCAAATCCGGGTCTTCTTAACACCGAGAAGTGACGACGAGTGTCTACGGACACGAAGTAACCGATACCACGCTTCCAGGAAAAGCCACTAAGCTTCAGTTTGAATCGAACCGTACCGCAAACCGACACAGGTGGGCAGGATGAGAATTCTAAGGCGCTTGAGAGAACTCGGGAGAAGGAACTCGGCAAATTGATACCGTAACTTCGGGAGAAGGTATGCCCTCTAAGGTTAAGGACTTGCTCCGTAAGCCTCGGAGGGTCGCAGAGAATAGGTGGCTGCGACTGTTTATTAAAAACACAGCACTCTGCTAACACGAAAGTGGACGTATAGGGTGTGACGCCTGCCCGGTGCTGGAAGGTTAATTGAAGATGTGAGAGCATCGGATCGAAGCCCCAGTAAACGGCGGCCGTAACTATAACGGTCCTAAGGTAGCGAAATTCCTTGTCGGGTAAGTTCCGACCCGCACGAATGGCGTAACGATGGCCACACTGTCTCCTCCTGAGACTCAGCGAAGTTGAAGTGGTTGTGAAGATGCAATCTACCCGCTGCTAGACGGAAAGACCCCGTGAACCTTTACTGTAGCTTTGCATTGGACTTTGAAGTCACTTGTGTAGGATAGGTGGGAGGCTTAGAAGCAGAGACGCCAGTCTCTGCGGAGCCGTCCTTGAAATACCACCCTGGTGTCTTTGAGGTTCTAACCCAGACCCGTCATCCGGGTCGGGGACCGTGCATGGTAGGCAGTTTGACTGGGGCGGTCTCCTCCCAAAGCGTAACGGAGGAGTTCGAAGGTTACCTAGGTCCGGTCGGAAATCGGACTGATAGTGCAATGGCAAAAGGTAGCTTAACTGCGAGACCGACAAGTCGAGCAGGTGCGAAAGCAGGACATAGTGATCCGGTGGTTCTGTATGGAAGGGCCATCGCTCAACGGATAAAAGGTACTCCGGGGATAACAGGCTGATTCCGCCCAAGAGTTCATATCGACGGCGGAGTTTGGCACCTCGATGTCGGCTCATCACATCCTGGGGCTGTAGTCGGTCCCAAGGGTATGGCTGTTCGCCATTTAAAGTGGTACGTGAGCTGGGTTTAAAACGTCGTGAGACAGTTTGGTCCCTATCTGCAGTGGGCGTTGGAAGTTTGACGGGGGCTGCTCCTAGTACGAGAGGACCGGAGTGGACGAACCTCTGGTGTACCGGTTGTAACGCCAGTTGCATAGCCGGGTAGCTAAGTTCGGAAGAGATAAGCGCTGAAAGCATCTAAGCGCGAAACTCGCCTGAAGATGAGACTTCCCTTGTGGTTTAACCACACTAAAGAGTCGTTCGAGACCAGGACGTTGATAGGTGGGGTGTGGAAGCGCGGTAACGCGTGAAGCTAACCCATACTAATTGCTCGTGAGGCTTGACTCTATCATTTGAAGAACTTCAAGAGATAAAAGCTTACTGACTGATTCAGTCATTACCGAATATATTGATTAAGGCTTTACCGATTTGTAACAGTTTAAGTTTGGCGGCCATAGCGAGTTGGTCCCACGCCTTCCCATCCCGAACAGGACCGTGAAACGACTCAGCGCCGATGATAGTGTGGTTCTTCCATGCGAAAGTAGGTCACTGCCAAACACCCTTTCAGAAGACCCCCGATTATTCGGGGGTTTTTGCTTTGTGCGGCAGAGACGGAGCTTGGGGAGGGATAAGCCGGGGGCGGACGGTTTCCCTGTAGTATTGGTGGGAATGGTCTTGAAACAAACGTACATTCATTTTAAAATGATGAGAAATTCCATCTGTTTGGTCGGATATGCATACCTGCCGGTATGGCGGACGTATCCGTCCGGTAGTTCCGTTTTGTACGGCGGTGCCGTTTTGTTTTATTGTTCCCATACTTTGGAGGAAACCTTATGAAAAAGATTTTTATGCTGTTGTATATGCTGTTCTCCTGCGCCTTCTCCCTTGCGGCGGTAAACATCAATGCCGCTTCGCAGCAGGAGTTGGAGGCGCTGCCGGGCATAGGCCCGGCGAAGGCGAAGGCCATTGCGGAATACCGCGCGCAAAACGGCGCGTTCAAGTCTGTGGACGAGTTGACGAAGGTTAAGGGTATCGGCCCTGCGGTATTGGCGAAGCTGAAGGACCAGGCTTCGGTCAGCGCGCCCGCGCCAAAAGCCCCCGCCAAACCGGCAACGCCCGCAGTGAAAAAATAGGGGAACCTGTAAAGGAAGGGGCATCGGCTGCCGCCGGTGCTTTTTTGTTTGGAAGGGAAATGGCTAAAATATGCAGTATTATGTTCTGTATCGTTGTTTACTGCTTCCGCACCTTTGTCCGCCTTAAAGCAGGTAAACACCGCATCAGGATTGGCAGGGCGGTCGACAAGGCTGATTTCCGTCAGCTTCAAGCCCGTGATTTGCGACTTGTTCAAATCATTGCGGGCGGTAACGCTGCCGCCGATGGAAAAGCCTTTGTAAACGCCTGTTTTGACTTTCGCCACGACAACGGGGTCGATGATATGAGCACCGAAAAAGGTTATACCGTCGTCTTCAACGTTGATTTCAATTGCCGTTCCCGCAGCGTTTGAGCCGTGCATCTCGCGCCCCTCGCCAAACTTCATATAATCGGGAATCGCCGCCTTCATAGCTGCCGTCGCGATGACTTCACCGTCCGAATCGACCGCCTCGCTTTAGGCATAACCCAAAACCTTGACCGTGCCGTCGTCCTGCGCCTCCCTCTTGGCGATTTCTGCGTATAACTTTGTCATGGGTTTACTCCTGTCTGTATAAATGGTATGCTGAATTTAAAGCCCTTTTTCAAGGCTGGAAGCGTACTTGCCTTAACGGTATCCGCTCCAGAGCCACACTGCAAAAGGGCTTTACTCATCCTTCAAGATGAAATGGTCGTAATGTTTATGGCCGTCCGGGAACTCCCTTACAATCACACCGACATTTAAAGACTCATTCCCAACCTTGGCAACGGCACGATACTTATGTGCTGCAATAATATCAGGATGACCTTTCTTATCCGAATAAGAACCCTCATATTTTGCGTAGCGCAATAAGTCATCAAGTTTTGTTATGATGGATAATTCCGCCTGATTTGCCTTTGACGCAGAGTGCCAGCACATCAGGTGGCCCATACCGTCCGCCATCGCCGTTTCCGTTCGGGCGATGGCTTTCGCGCGGGCATTTATGTAGTTGTATGGGTAGATTGGGTGGTTATTTGGCGATATGAAAAGGTTTGCTTGTTGTTTCTGTTATAATTAAAAGTATCTATACGCAGAATGGTTCATATTATGTTTAATCAGGCAGCACAAGAATTGACGACTATCCGCGATGTTTTACGTTTTGCAGTCAGCCGTTTTAATGAGGCAGGGCTCTTTTTTGGTCATGGAACAGATAATGCGCATGATGAAGCAGCTTATTTGATTCTGCATACTTTGAATTTGCCTTTGGATATGCTTGCCCCATATCTTGATGCAAAACTCTTGGAAGCTGAAAAAGAGGAAGTGCTGGCGGTTATTGAGCGTCGTGCTGTCGAACACATTCCAGCCGCTTATTTGACACACCAGGCATGGCAGGGAGAGTTTGATTTCTATGTGGATGAGCGCGTAATCATACCTCGTTCTTTTATTTATGAATTGTTGGGTGACGGACTTCGTCCTTGGATAGAATACGATGAATTGGTGCATAATGCTTTGGATCTTTGCACCGGAAGCGGTTGCCTTGCCATTCAGATGGCGCATCATTATCCTGATGCCCAAATTGATGCGGTTGATGTGAGCTTGGATGCTTTGGAAGTGGCAGGGATTAATGTCGAAGATTATGGTTTGGAAGAACGCATCCGGCTTATTCATACGGATTTGTTTGAAGGATTGGAAGGCACTTATGATTTGATTGTTTCCAATCCGCCTTATGTGGATGCGGAGTCGGTTGAGGCTTTGCCTGAGGAATATTTGCACGAACCGGAATTGGCATTGGGCAGCGGGGCGGATGGATTGGATGCCACCAGGCAGATTCTTCTGAATGCGGCAAAGTTTCTGAATCCCAAAGGTGTATTGCTGGTGGAAATCGGGCATAACAGGGATGTATTGGAAGCAGCGTATCCGGAGTTGCCTTTTACTTGGTTGGAAACCAGCGGGGGCGACGGTTTTGTTTTTCTGTTGACGCGCGAGCAGTTATTGGGCGAGGAGTGAGTTGGAGGAGAATGCCGTCTGAAGACGATTTGTTTTCAGACGGCATTTTTACGATACCTTGTCTCGGGTTTGACGCTTGGCAGAGAAATCCTTACCATATTGTTTATAAGTTAATTGTTTTTATATCGCTATTGCAATGAAAAAATTATCTCGGATTGTATTTTCAACTGTCCTGTTGGGTTTTTCGGCCGCTTTGCCGGCGCAGACCTATTCTGTTTATTTTAATCAGAACGGAAAGCTGACGGCGACGATGTCTTCTGCCGCTTATATCAGGCAATATAGTGTGGTGGAGGGTATTGCGCACGCGCAGGATTTTTATTATCCGTCGATGAAGAAATATTCCGAACCTTATATCGTTGCTTCAACGCAAATCAAATCTTTTGTGCCTACCCTGCAAAACGGTATGTTGATTTTGTGGCATTTTAATGGTCAGAAAAAAATGGCGGGGGGCTTCAGCAAGGGTAAGCCGGACGGGGAGTGGGTCAACTGGTATCCGAACGGTAAAAAATCTGCAGTTATGCCTTATAAAAATGGCTTGAGTGAGGGTACGGGATACCGCTATTACCGTAATGGCAGCAAGGAAAGCGAAATCCAGTTTAAACAAAATAAGGCAAACGGCGTATGGAAACAATGGTATGCTGATGGCAATATCAAAACGGAAATGGTCATGGTCAATGATGAGCCAGCTAAGATTCTGACATGGGATGAAAGCGGTCGATTACTCTCGGAACTGTCTATCCATCATCATAAACGTAATGGAGTAGTCTTAGAGTGGTATGAAGATGGTTCTAAAAAGAGCGAAGCTGTTTATCAGGATGATAAGTTGGTTAGGAAGACCCAGTGGGATAAGGATGGTTATTTAATCGAACCCTAAATTTGATGCCGTCTGAAATATATTTCAGACGGCATTCTTATATGTGCAGATTGATGGCATTGTTTCTTGAAAATTTAGCAGTGGTATATAATTTTGGCTTTTAATGAATATCTGCAAGGAGAAAGCTTCGTGAATAATTCAGTCATCACCGTCATCGGTAAAGACCGTGTGGGCATTGTGTACGACGTTTCCAAAATTTTAGCGGAAAACCAAATCAATATTCTCAACATCAGCCAACAGCTGATGGACGATTTTTTTACCATGATTATTTTGGTAGATACTTCAAAATGCACCAAATCGCGTCAAGAGGTTTTGGATTTGTTTGCGGAAGAGAGTAAGAAACTCGCGCTTGATATCCGTATGCAAAACGAAGAAATTTTCCAAGCCATGCACCGTATTTAAGTCGGAGGAATGTGATGAGTATCCAATCCGGCGAAATTTTAGAAACCGTCAAAATGGTTGCCGACCAGAATTTTGATGTCCGCACCATTACCATAGGCATCGATTTGCACGACTGCATCAGCAGCGACATTGACGTGTTGAACCGAAATATTTACAACAAAATCACCACAGTCGGCAAAGACTTGGTGGCAACGGCGAAACACCTTTCTGCCAAATACGGCGTGCCGATTGTGAATCAGCGTATTTCCGTTACGCCGATTGCCCAAATCGCGGCGGCAACCAAAGCCGATTCTTACGTCAGCGTGGCGCAGACTTTGGACAAGGCAGCCAAGGCCATCGGCGTGTCCTTTATCGGCGGTTTTTCCGCGCTGGTGCAAAAAGGTATGTCGCCTTCGGATGAGGTGCTGATCCGTTCCATTCCCGAAGCAATGAAGACTACCGATATCGTGTGCAGCTCCATCAATATCGGCAGCACGCGTGCCGGTATCAATATGGATGCGGTCAAGCTGGCAGGCGAAACCATCAAACGCACGGCGGAAATCACGCCCGAAGGTTTCGGCTGCGCCAAAATCGTCGTGTTCTGCAATGCAGTGGAAGACAATCCGTTTATGGCGGGCGCGTTTCACGGTTCGGGTGAAGCGGATGCCGTTATCAATGTCGGCGTATCCGGCCCGGGTGTCGTAAAAGCCGCGTTGGAAAATTCAGATGCAACGACATTGACCGAAGTTGCGGAAGTAGTGAAGAAAACTGCTTTCAAAATTACCCGCGTGGGTGAACTCATCGGCCGCGAAGCCTCAAAAATGCTCAATATCCCATTCGGTATTCTCGACTTGTCGTTGGCACCAACTCCTGCTATTGGCGACTCGGTGGCACGCATTCTTGAAGAAATGGGCTTGAGCGTCTGCGGTACGCACGGCACGACGGCGGCTTTGGCATTGCTGAATGATGCCGTGAAAAAAGGTGGCATGATGGCTTCCAGCGCGGTCGGCGGTTTGAGCGGCGCGTTTATCCCTGTTTCGGAAGACGAGGGCATGATTGCCGCTGCCGAAGCCGGTGTGCTGACACTGGACAAACTCGAAGCTATGACCGCCGTTTGTTCGGTCGGTTTGGATATGATCGCCGTCCCCGGCGATACGCCTGCTCATACCCTTTCCGGCATCATCGCCGATGAAGCCGCCATCGGCATGATCAACAGCAAAACCACTGCCGTGCGCATTATTCCGGTAACCGGTAAAACCGTCGGCGACAGCGTCGAGTTCGGCGGCCTGTTGGGCTACGCGCCTGTGATGCCGGTTAAAGAAGGCTCATGCAAAGTGTTCGTCAACCGAGGCGGCAGAATCCCGGCTCCGGTTCAATCGATGAAAAACTGATTGCCGTATATTAAAAATGCCGTCTGAAAGGCTTCAGACGGCATTTTTGTTTGGACTCGATTACTCGATATAAGTGAATTTTGCACGTTTGATATTGCACATCAATTCGTAAGGGATGGTTCCGGCCGCTTCGGCAACGGTATTGATGTTGACCGTATCGCCCCACAGTTCGACCTCGTGTCCCAAACCTTCTTGCGAAGCGTCCAGCTCGATGGTCATCATATCCATAGAGACCCTGCCGATGACCCGGGTCAATTTACCGTCGACGGCGACGGGGGAATTGCTTGGGGCGCGGCGCGGATAACCGTCCGCATAACCGCAGGCAATCAGGCCGACGCGCGTAGATTTGCTGGTACAAAATGTTGCGCCATAACCGATAGGGGAGTGCGGCTGTAAAACGCGTTCGCCGAAAATACGGGTGGAAAGCCTCATCACGGGTTTCAGCCTGTCATCGCTGCCTCCGAACGGGGAAATGCCGTATAACGCCAGGCCGGCGCGCCCCCAGTCCCTGCGTGCTTCGGGAACATTCAAAATAGCGGCGGAGTTGGCAAGGCTTTCTTCGCCTTCCAGCCCTTCCGTACCCAAATCGAATGCTTCCATCTGTATTTCCGTCATACCGCTTTCGGGTTCGTCCGCACAGGAGAAATGCGAAAACTTGACAATACTGTCCACATATTCTGACTGTTTCAATGCCGCATATGCCGAAGCGTAATCATGAGGGAAAAATCCGGTACGGTGCATCCCTGAATCCATTTTCAACCAAACCTTGACAGTTTTTTTCCAATGGCGGGAAAGCAAAGCCTCAAGCTGCCATTGGTTTCCGACTGCCGGCCAAAGCGAGTATTGTTCGACCGCTTCGTATTCCGATGCTTCAAATACGCCTTCCAAAAGGACGATCGGATGGGTAATGCCGCTCTCACGCAGCCTGATTCCCTCATCGATTGTCGCCACGGCAAAACCGTCTGCCAAGTCTGCCAGCGCGAAAGCACATCTGACCGCACCGTGTCCGTATGCGTCGGCCTTCACTACCGCCAACAGTTTGCCTCCATGCATTTCCTTCAAAATCCGATAATTGTGCCTAAGGTTGCCCAACCTGATCTGCACGTTCAAAGGGCGCATAAATTCATTCCTTACCAAACAAGTGTTTATTAGCAAAATTAAGAAATCAATTAGGGAATTATAATCCAACGGCAAGGCTTTTAAAATATTAAAGACCCTTGTGTCTTCAAGCCGAAGCAGCAGTTTTCAGGTAGGAAGGCGGTTTGCTTTTCCTGATATAATCGCTTTCTCAAATATATAGTGGATTAACAAAAATCAGGACAAGGCGACGAAGCCGCAGACAGTACAAATAGTACGGCAAGGCGAGGCAACGCCGTACTGGTTTTTGTTAATCCACTATATACTCTATTTGTTAAAATCAATAATAAATACAAGGCAATCCAAATGAAAGAACTAGATAAAATCGATTTCCGCATCCTTAAGATCCTTCAACAGAATGCCCGCATCCCGATGACGGAGCTTGCCGAGAAGGTAGGGTTGTCCACCACGCCCGTTACAGAGAGGGTGCGCCGTTTGGAGCGGGAACATTATATTTCCGGCTATCACGCCCATCTCAATCCCCATCTGTTGGGCAAACCGCTATTGGTTTTTGTCGAGCTGAAGCTGCAATCCAAATCGGGCAATATTTTCGAAGATTTCAAAAAAGAAGTGCTGAAAATTCCGCAAATTATGGAATGCCACTTGGTGTCGGGCGAATACGACTATCTGATTAAAGTACGTTTGCCCGATATGTCTGCCTATCGGGATATGCTAGGCAATATCCTATTGCAACTGCCTGCCGCTTCGGAGAGTAGGAGTTATGTTGTGATGGAGGAGGTCAAAGAAAATCCGGTTTTGGATTTGGATTGAATATTTCAGACCGGGTATGCGGTTTGACACCTAAATGAAATATAACAACATCACGCATAGAGGCTTGTTGCTTCAGATAAAAAAATGCACACATCCGGTTGAATGTGTGCCAAGTCTACAAAGGAGAAATAGAGGAGAAACTATTAACTGACTACTCGAACCAGCTAACGGAATGAATTATGCAGCTTTTCCGGTCAAAAAGCAAGCGGCTTTCTTGTTAAATTTCTTAAAGAATGGAATTTCAAACAATAAAAGTAATTAAATTTCAAAAAAAGCGGAGATAAAAAAATGCACACATTCGGTTGAATGTGTGCCAAGTCTACAAAGGAGAAATAGAGGAGAAAAATCAAGCTGCATCAAGCAACTCAACGGCGGTAATTATCCGCCGTTTCTTATCTGCTGTCAATTATTTTTTGAAAATTTACCCGACCGATTCAAATTTTGCAAAAAAACTTGCCCGATGGCTATCCGGTAACAAATTCCTTCAAAAACCCATCAATCCGCTTATTCAAAAAAATCATATGATTTCATTGAAATAAACTTTTGATTCGCTAAATTTGCCGAAATTCAAATCCTCCGGATGTATTTTTTTGCGGGCATTGTGCGGGCAAATCGCCGTTTTGTCCCTTGTCAGGTCTTGTGCATATCGGGAAAACCGAAATCGTCCGCACCTGCGCCGGTGTCGATTCGTCCCTTGCCATCTTGGGATATATCCAGCAAAATCGGCATATCGGTATTTTGATTGGTGTGTTGAGAAAATGACCCCGTTATTTAGAAAAGCCGTTTGGCTGCTGTTTGCCGTTTCAGTCTGTGCATTTGCCGGTTCTTTGGCGGCACAGTATGTTTTGGGTATGGAGCCTTGCGTTTTGTGTATCAGTCAGCGGTTATGCGTTTTGGCAACCGCATTGTGTACGGCAATTGTTCTGATGTGCAGACCAAGAAGAAGGGCAGGCGGTTTGTTCGGTGCTGTCTTTATCAGCATTCCGGCCGTTACGGGTATTTCTGTTGCGGCATATCAGTTGTGGTTGCAGTCGCTGCCGCCGGGAACCGCTCCTTCGTGCGGCGCGCCGTGGACGTTCCGCTTGAAAGGCTGGCCTTTGTTTGATTGGTTCGAGCCTGTCGTGCGCGGGTTCGGAAATTGTGCCGAACCGGATTATCTGCTGGGAATTGCCTTGCCTGTTTGGAGCGTGGCGTATTTTCTGGCGGTTGTCCTGACGGTTTGGTGGGCGTGGGCAAGGGCTAAATAAATCAATGCCGTCTGAAAGGTCCAGACGGCATTTTATTGTATGTCTTCTGTGCTGCGTATCAGTCCAAATTCAATACGGCGGAAGTGTAAACGTCTTGCACGTCGTCCAAGTCTTCCAGCGCGTCAATCAGTTTTTGCATTTTGACGGCATCGTCGCCGGAGAGTTCGGTTTCGTTTTGGGCGCGCATCGTAACGTCGCCGTCAACGGATTTGTAACCTGCTGCCTCCAAAGCGGATTTTACGCCCGCCCAATCGTTTGGCGCGGTAATGACTTCGATGGAACCGTCGTCGTTGGCAACCACGTCTTCCGCACCGGCTTCCAAAGCCGCTTCCATCAGCGCGTCTTCGTCAACGCCGGGTTCGAATACCAAATAGCCCTGATGCACGAAGTTGAACGCCACGCAGCCGTCGGTACCCAAGTTGCCGCCGTTTTTGGTGAACGCGTGGCGCACGTCCGCAACGGTGCGGGTTTTGTTGTCGGTCAGGCAGTCCACCATCAAAGCCGCGCCGCCGATGCCGTAGCCTTCGTAGCGCAATTCGATGTATTCCACGCCTTCCAAGTTGCCCGTACCTTTATCGATGGCGCGTTGCACATTGTCTTTGGGCATATTGTTTTCGGCTGCTTTTTCCAAAGCCAGACGCAGGCGCGGGTTGGCACCGGGATCGCCGCCGCCCATACGCGCCGCAACGGTGATTTCTTTGATTAAACGGGTGAAGATTTTGCCGCGTTTGGCATCCTGACGGGCTTTTTTATGCTGGATATTCGCCCACTTGCTATGGCCTGCCATAAATTTCCTTTCTTATTTCAAATAATTAATCTGTTTTTGTCAGATTTTTTACGGTCGGCATTTTAACATAAGTTGCAAGTACCCAAAATATCCTGTTTTATGTCGTGCCGTTGTCGATGCCGTCTGAAAGCGATTTCCTCCGCTTTCCGCTTAAAAATAAAGAAATGTTTTAATTAACGATATTTTACGGTATGATGGCACAGCTTCTCCCCGATTGTTGACAATTTAAGGCATCTGTTGCGGCAAATACGGTCTGCTCGCCGTGTTTCCTTATTGGAATGTCTTGGGGAAGGCAGTCATTTTAATCGTAAGATAAGGTTTATTTTATGGAAAATATATTGTCTGTTCTGGTGGGTACAGTCAATCGGTTCCTTTGGGACTACCTGCTGATTTATGCCCTTTTGGGTATCGGCCTGTTTTTTACGCTGTATCTCGGTGCGCCGCAGATTTTGAAGTTTGGCGCGGGGTTTAAATCCGTATTCGGCGGTTTGTTTGCCAAAAGGGATAAAGACGATAAGTCTTTATCGCAGTTTCAGGCGCTTGCGGTTGCCGTATCAGCGCAAATCGGCACGGGCAATGTCGCTGGCGTGGCGACCGCCATTACCGCAGGCGGGCCGGGCGCGATTTTTTGGATGTGGCTTTCTGCCGTTTTGGGGATGTCCACGATTTTTGCGGAGGCACTGCTGGCGCAGAAATACCGCGTCGTCAGCCACGGCAAATACATCGGCGGGCCGGCGTTTTATATTACGCACGGTTTGACTCCGAAAATCGGCAGGGGCGCGGCGCGTTTTTTGTCCGGTTTCTTTTCCATTGCGTTGATTATCGCATTGGGCTTTATCGGTAATGCGACACAGGCCAATTCCATTGCTTCTGCCGTTACCATTGCATTTGATGTGCCTTCTTTGGCAGTTGGTATTGTGCTTGCCGTCCTTGCGGGCATGGTTGTGATTGGCGGCGTGAACCGTATTGCTAATATTGCCCAGTTTGTCGTGCCGTTTATGGCGGTTGTTTATATTTTGTGCGCCGTCGTTATCCTGTTTGAATTTTCCGACCATATTGTGCCGATGTTCAACCACATCTTTACCGCCGCCTTCAATCCTGAAGCCGTTTTGGGCGGTGCTGCGGGTATCGGTATGCGTGAAGCGATACGTTTCGGCGTGGCGCGCGGTCTGTTTTCCAACGAAGCAGGTATGGGTTCTACCCCGCATGCACATGCAACCGCTGATGTGAAGCACCCTGTGCAGCAAGGTATGGCGGCATTTGTCGGTGTGTTTATCGATACGATTTTGGTATGTACGGCTACGGCATTGATTATCCTGCTGACTGATGCCAACCTTTCGGGCGAACAGGGCGCGGCGGTTACTCAATTTGCCTTTAACAAGGCATTTCCGGGCTTCGGTTCGCAATTGCTTGCCGTGTGTCTGACCTTCTTCGCCTTTACGACCATTATCGGCTGGTATTATTTCGGCGAGTCCAACATCCGTTTTCTTTTCAGGGGAAGACACTTGGGCATCTATCGCGCATTGGTTCTGCTTGCCATTGTTTTGGGTACGCTCGGCAAAGTCGATTTGGTTTGGAGCCTGTCCGATATGTTCAACGGCTTTATGGTTATCCCGAACTTGATTGCCCTGTTTTTGTTGCGTAAGGAAATCCGTGCCATTTATGATGATTATTTGGCACAGAAAAAAGCGGGTCAGGATTTGTCCTATCAGTATGAATTCCACGAGTTCCACGACAAACAATAATGTCCGGCAAACAGAAAACCTCCCAATCTTCAGGATCGGGAGGTTTTGCTTTTCAGACGGCATTCAGATTACATAACCGTACACGCTGACAAATTGAGTGATGCTGCCGCCCAATACGAACAGATGCCAGATTCCGTGCCCGTGTCGGATTTTTTCATCGTTTACAAACCAGTAAATGCCGACGCTGTACAGCATACCGCCTGCCGCCAGCCAAGCCAGTCCTGCCGGCGGGAGTGAGGCTGTCAGGGATTTCATTACCGCCAAGACCATCCAGCCCATTACGATATAAATCGCAATAGACAGCAGACGTTTTTCGCTTTTCCGTCCGATGGTGAGTTCTTGTGCGATTCCTGCAGCCGCCAGCAGCCATGACAGCAAAAATACCGTCCAGCCCGGCCCGTTTCTCAAAGAAACCAGTGCAAACGGTGTGTAGCTTCCGGCAATCAGCACATAAATCATGCAGTGGTCGGTTTTTTTCAAAATGCTTTTCAGTTTTCCGGCTGCAATTCCGTGGTACAGAGAGGAACTCAAATAGAGCAGAAGAAGGCTGATGCCGTAAACCGATACGCTGAAGATACGGTAGCCGTCCCCGTGTCCTATGGTTTTCAGCAGCATCAGCACCAAACCTGCCGCCGCCAGAATCAAACCACTCAAATGGCTGTAAGTATTGAAGCGTTCGCCCGCATACATCGCACAATCTTTCAGGAAAGTAGAGGCAGTCAGTTTACGCCGATACTTTTGCCCCTGTGTGAGATTTACTCTTTGCCTACACTGTGAATATTCTTGAAAATGCGTGTGTTAAAATCTGTTTTTTTATTTTCAGACGGCATTTTATGTTGAATCCATCCCGAAAACTGGTTGAGCTGGTCCGTATTTTGGATGAAGGCGGTTTTATTTTCAGCGGCGATCCCGTGCAGGCGACGGAGGCTTTGCGCCGTGTGGATGGCAGTACGGAGGAAAAAATCATCCGTCGGGCGGAGATGATCGACAGGAACCGTATGCTGCGGGACACTTTGGAACGTGTGCGTGCGGGGTCGTTCTGGTTGTGGGTGGTGGCGGCATCGATGATGTTTACCGCCGGATTTTCAGGCACTTATCTTCTGATGGACAATCAGGGGCTGAATTTCTTTTTGGTTTTGGCGGGCGTATTGGGCATGAATACGCTGATGTTGGCAGTATGGTTGGCAACGTTGTTCCTGCACGTGAAAGTAGGGCGGTTTTTCAGCAGCCCGGCGACGTGGTTTCGGGGCAAAGACCCCGTCAATCAGGCGGTGTTGCGGCTGTATGCGGACGAGTGGCGGCAACCTTCGGTACGTTGGAAAATAGGCGCAACGTCGCACAGCCTGTGGCTCTGCACGCTGCTCGGAATGCTGGTGTCGGTATTGCTGCTGCTTTTGGTGCGGCAATATACGTTCAACTGGGAAAGCACGCTGTTGGGCGATTCGTCTTCGGTACGGCTGGTGGAAATGTTGGCATGGCTGCCGTCGAAACTCGGTTTCCCTGTCCCCGATGCGCGGGCGGTAGTTGAAGGTCGTCTGAACGGCAATATCGCCGATGCGCGCGCGTGGTCGGGCTTGTTGGTCGGCAGCATAGTTTGCTACGGCATCCTGCCGCGCCTGCTGGCTTGGGCGGTATGCAAAATCTTTTTGAAAACAAGCCAAAGCAAGCTGGATTTAGAGAAACCTTATTATCAGGCGGTCATCCGCCGTTGGCAGACGCAAATCGTCGATGCGGATACGCATCAGGAAACCGTGTCCGCCGTTTCGCCGAAAATCGTCTTGAACGATGCGCCGAAATGGGCGGTCATGCTGGAAACCGAGTGGCATGAAGGGACGTGGTTCGAGGGCAGGCTGGCACAGGAATGGCTGGATAAAGGCGTTGCCGCCAATCGGGAACAGGTTGCCGCACTGGAAGCGGAGTTGAAGCAGAAACCGGCGCAACTGCTTATCGGCGTGCGCGCGGAAACCGTCCCCGACCGCGGCGTGTTGCGGCAGATTGTGCGGCTTTCGGAAGCGGCGCAGGGCGGCGCGGTGGTGCAGCTTTTGGCGGAACAGGGGCTTTCAGACGACCTTTCGGAAAAGCTGGAACATTGGCGTAACGCGCTGACCGAATGCGGCGCGGCGTGGCTGGAACCCGACAGGGCGGCGCAGGAAGGTCGTTTGAAAGACCAATAAACTCACTTGAAATGTTCTGTTAAGCCGCCATTCTGAAAAAAGGTCGTCTGAAAATCCATTCTTCAAAAACATCATGAGCAAACAACCCCTTTCCCTCGCCGTCGTGGGACACACCAACACCGGCAAAACCTCGCTCCTTCGTACTCTGTTGCGCGACAGCGGTTTCGGCGAAGTCAGAAACGCCCCATCAACCACACGCCATGTCGAAGAAGCCGCCATCAGCGACGGCGTGGATATGCTGGTTTTCCTGTATGACACGCCCGGACTCGAAGACGCGGGCGGCGTTTTGGAATGGCTGGAAAACCATACGGACAATCGTTCAGACGGCATCGAGCGGCTGCAACAGTTCCTCGGCAGCCACGGCGCGCACCATGATTTCAACCAGGAAGCCAAAGTCTTACGGCAAGTCTTGCAAAGCGATATGGCAATGTACGTCATCGATGCGCGCGAACCCGTCCTCGACAAATATCGTGATGAACTGATTATCCTGTCATGGTGCGCCAAGCCGGTCATGCCCGTGTTCAACTTTACCGGCGGGCAGCTTCCCGAAGCATGGACAACCATGCTGGCGAGGAGAAACTTGCACGTTTTCTCTGGGTTTGACACCGTCGCCTTCGATTTTGAAGGCGAATTGGATTTATGGAATAAACTCGCCACCATGTTGCCCGAACGCAGCACACTTGACCGCCTGACAGCCATGCGCCGGCGCGAATGGCAGCGGCTGGACGGCGAAGCGCGCCGCGAAATCGCCGATTTCCTGCTCGATGCCGCCGCCTTCAGGCAGGAAGTGGACGAAAACGAGGATACCGCCACCGTGCTACAAACCATGCAGGCGGAAATACGCCAACTCGAACGGCAGATGCAGCAGCGGCTGTTTGCCCTCTACCGTTTCTACCACAGCGAAATCGACGGCGGCGACTGGATGCCGCAAGCCTTCCGCCAAGACCCGTTCGACAGCGAATTGCTCAAACAATACGGCATCCGCACCGGCACGGGCGCGGCAACCGGCGCGCTCATCGGCTTGGGGCTGGACATTGCCACGCTTGGCGGTTCGCTCGGATTGGGTACGGCAATCGGCGGCTTTTTGGGCGGCATCCTGCCCAATACCCGCACCATTTCCGACAAGCTCAACGGTCGCCAAATCCTACACACCGACCCCGAAACCCTGACCCTGCTCGCCGCCCGCGCCCTCGATTTGCTCCACATCCTGCAAACGCGCGGCCACGCGGCGCAATCGCAAGTCGAGTTGCACAGCCGCAAAGCACCGTGGGACGCCGCCCGACTCCCGCCCGAACTCAACAAAGCCCGCAGTCATTGGAAATGGTCGTCGCTCAATACGCACCGCCCCGAAACCAGCCGCGCCGAACGCAGGGAATATGCGGAGAAGCTCGGGATACGTTTGGCGGGCAAATAATGCCGTCTGAAGCCGATTTGCGACAAAAAACGGGTTCTGTATGATACAGAACCCGTTTTGTATGCCGTCTGAACGCTTCAGATGGCATTTTATTTGCAAAGGAATTACAGGCTGCGGGCAACTTCGACGATGTCGAAGCATTCCAGTTGGTCGCCTTCCATAATCTCGTTGTAGCCTTTGAGCATCAGACCGCACTCGAAGCCCATACGGACTTCTTTGACGTCGTCCTTGTAGCGTTTCAAAGAAGACAGCTCGCCAGTATGGATAACTACGTTGTTGCGGATGAGGCGGACATGGGAATCGCGTTTGACCACGCCGTCGGTAACCATACAGCCTGCAATATTGCCGACTTTGGAAACGGAGATAACCTGACGGATTTCGACCGTACCGGTTACTTGCTCTTTCTCTTCCGGAGAGAGCATGCCGCTCATGGCGGCTTTCACGTCGTCGATGGCATCGTAGATGATGTTGTAGTAGCGGATTTCCACGTTTTCATTTTCGGCAAGTTTGCGCGAAGAGGCATCTGCACGCACGTTAAAGCCGATAATGAACGCGCCCGAAGCGATGGCAAGGTTGACATCCGATTCGGTAATGCCGCCCACGCCGCTGTGCAACACGTTCACTTTCACCTCGTCTGTGGACAGTTTTTTCAGGCTGCCCGCCAAAGCCTCGTAAGAGCCTTGAACGTCTGCCTTGATGATGACCGACAAAGATTGGGCCTGGGTTTCGCCCATATTGTTGAACATATTTTCCAGCTTCGCCGCCTGCTGTTTGGCAAGGCGCACGTCGCGGTATTTGCCTTGACGGAAGAGGGCGATTTCGCGCGCTTTTTTCTCGTCCGCCAATACCATCGCGTCTTCACCCGCATTCGGTACGTCGGACAAGCCGAGGATTTCGACGGGGATAGACGGGCCGGCTTCGGTAATGGATTTGCCGTTTTCGTCAACCATCGCACGGATTTTGCCGAATGCCGTACCGGCCAGCAGCATATCGCCTTTTTTCAGCGTGCCGCTTTGAACCAGTAATGTGGCAACCGCGCCGCGCCCTTTGTCCAAGCGCGCCTCGACGATGATGCCTTTGGCGGGCGCATCGACCGGGGCGGTCAGTTCCAATACTTCGGCTTCGAGCAATACGGCTTCGAGCAGCGCGTCGATGTTCGTTCCTTTTTTCGCGGAAACGTCGATAAATTGAACCGTGCCGCCCCAATCGTCGGGGATCACTTCGTGTTGGGTCAGTTCCTGACGGATGCGTTCGGGGTTGGCAGTGTCTTTATCGATTTTATTGACGGCAACCACAATCGGAACGCTTGCCGCTTTGGCGTGGGCAATCGCTTCGATGGTTTGCGGCATCACGCCGTCGTCGGCGGCAACCACAAGAATCACGATGTCGGTTGCTTTCGCACCGCGTGCGCGCATGGCGGTAAACGCTTCGTGGCCTGGGGTATCGAGGAAGGTAATCACGCCGCGCGGCGTTTTGACGTGGTACGCGCCAATGTGCTGCGTAATGCCGCCCGCTTCGCCCTGTACCACTTTGGCGCGGCGGATGTAGTCCAGCAGCGAGGTTTTGCCGTGGTCGACGTGTCCCATGACGGTAACGACGGGCGGACGCGGCAATGCTTCGGCTTCCACCGCTTCCGCGCCCTCGTCCAAGAAGGCTTCGGGATCGTCGGCGGCGGCGGGTTTGCCGATGTGTCCGAGTTCTTCGACGACAATCAGGGCGGTGTCTTGGTCGATGGATTGGTTGATGGTAACCATCATGCCCATCTTCATCAGGGCTTTGACCACTTCCACGCCTTTGACTGCCATTTTGTGCGCCAAATCGGCAACGGTAATGGTTTCGGGAACCAAAACTTCATGAACGACGGGTTCGGTCGGTGCTTGGAAGGCGTGTTGGTTCGGCTCGAGTTTGAGTTTTTTGCCTTTTTTGCCGCCGCGTACGCGCTCGTCGTCACCATTGCGTGCATTGTTGCGGTCGCGTCCGCCTTTTCCGCCTTTGCCTTTGGCGTTGCGGCCTTGACCTTCGTCATCGCGGTTGCGGCGGTCTTCTTTTTTTGCTTTTGCCGGATTGACAGGTTTATTTTCGACGGCCGGCGCGGCTGCCTGCTGTTTCTCGGCAGGTTTGGAGGGACGCTGTCTGCCGGTTTTGGCTTCCTGTGCGGCTTTTGTCTGTTGTTCTGCCTGTTGTTTCATGGCTTCGCGGCGTGCCTGGCGTTCCTGTTTCTCTTTCAACAGGGCTTCCTGGTGGGCGCGAAGTGCGGCGGCACGGCGTGCTTCTTCGTCGCGTTGCGCCTGTTCTTCCGCGCTGACCACGGGTTGCGGCACGGCAGGTGCGGCAGGTTTCGCCGGTTTTTTGGCATCTTTGCCTTTGCCGTTTCGCTCGTGTTTCGGCTTGGCGGCTTTTTCTTTGGGCTCGGCGGGTTTTTCAGACGGCATTTTGTCGGCTTGGACTTTTTCCGCTTTGCTTTCTTCGGCGGGTTTGGTTTCCGCCACAACGGGTGCGGTTTCGGCTTTTGCTTCGGTGGGTTTCTGCGCGGCAGGTTTGGCTTTGTTGCCTGCTTTTGCCGCTTTCAGTTTTGCCGCTTCCGCTTCTGCCTTGGCACGGGCTTCTGCGCGTGCGGCAGCTTCGGCTCGGGCTTTTGCCGCGTCTTCTGCCGTCTGCTCCGGCTGGACAGGTGCGGCTTGGGTTTGGGCGGCTTTTACCTGTGCTGCCAATTCTTCGGCAGAAGGAATGTTGACAGTGCGTCCGCGTTTGCGTGTTTCGACTTTTACGCCGTCAACGGTGCTGACTTCGGTTTTGGTGCGGCGGATGCTGATGGTGCTGCTGTTGCTGCCGTTTTTCTTGGTCAGGTAGGCGTTCAGAAGCTGTTTGTCGTCCAGCGTCAGGGAATCGCTGCCGCTGTTTTTGCTGACGCCGGCTTCTTTCAACTGTTTCAACAGGTCTTCGACGGGGCGTTTCAGCTCGGCGGCAAATTGTTCTACGGTTGTGTTACTCATCTGTACCCCCTTTATTTGTCTTCGGTAAACCAGTGTTCGCGTGCGGTCAGGATGACGGCTTTTGCGGTTTCTTCGTTTACACCGGTAATTTCAATCAGTTCGTCCACGGCAAGCTCTGCCAAGTCGTCGCGGGTGGTAATGCCTGCTTCGGCAAGGCTGCGGAGCATATCGGCATCTACGCCTTCGAGGTTGCGCATATCGTCGGACACTTCGCCCAGTTTTTCTTCGGCGGCAATCGCCATGGTCAGGATGGCATCGCGGGCGCGGTTGCGGAGCATATCGACGATTTCTTCGTCAAATCCTTCAATGGCAAGCAGTTCGGCGGCAGGAACATAGGCGACTTCTTCCAAGGTTGCAAAACCTTCCTGAACCAGTACGTCGGCGGTTTCTTCGTCCACGTTCAAGTGATCCATAAACAGGCGGCGGATGGCGGCATCTTCTGCCGCATTGCGTTCGTCTGCCTCGGCGGAAGTCATGATGTTGAGCTGCCAGCCGGTCAGTTCGGAGGCGAGGCGGACGTTTTGACCGCCGCGTCCGATGGCGAGCGCGAGCTGGTCTTCGGCAACGATGACATCGACGGCGTGTTTGTCTTCGTCGATGACGATGCGGCTGACTTCGGCGGGTGAGAGCGCGCTCATGACGAATTGGGCAGGCTCGGGCGACCAAAGGACAACGTCGATGCGCTCGCCGGACAATTCATTGCTGACGGCATTGACACGCGAACCGCGAACGCCGATACAGGTGCCTTGCGGATCGATGCGCTGGTCGTTGGCTTTGACGGCGACTTTGGCACGTTGTCCCGGGTCGCGGGCGACAGCGCGGATTTCAAGCATGCCGTCTGCAATTTCAGGTACTTCATTGGCGTACAGTTTGACGAGGAAATCGCCGGAAGTACGGCTCAGGATGACTTGTTTGCGGCCGGTGTTGCCGATTTCTTCGACGCGCAGGAAGAGGGCGCGGATGCGGTCGCCGCTGCGGAAATTTTCGCGCGGAATCATTTGGTCGCGCGGAATCAGCGCATCCAGTTTGCCGGCAACGACTTCGACGATGATGCCGTGGCGTTCGACGCGTTTGACCGTACCGGACACGATGTCTTCTTTGACGGCGAGAAACTCGTTCAGATTTTGCTCGCGCTCCGCATCGCGGATGCGTTGCAGGATGATTTGTTTGGCGGTTTGTGCGGCTTGGCGGCCGAAGCCTTCGTTGGGCAGCTGCTCTTCATAGTATTCGCCGATTTGGATGGCGGTGCCGGGAATTTCCTCTTGGATTTCCTCGATGGTTTTTTCGACATCGGGATAGGTATAGTCTTCATCGGCGACAATCAGCCAGCGGCGGAAGGTTTGGTATTCGCCGGTATCGCGGTTGATTTGTACGCGGACATCCATGTGTTCGCGGTCTGCCTTTTTCTTGGCGGCGGTAGACAGGGCGAATTCCAGTGCTTGGAAGACGACTTCCGCATCAACGTTTTTTTCGCTTGCCAGTGCTTCTGCCAGCTGTAACATTTCACGACTCATTTTGAACATCTCCAATATTGCTGTGTTTTAGAATTTGAATTCGGGGCGCAGACGGGCTTTGTCGATGTTGCCCAATTCGATTTGTACGGTTTTGCCGTCGAAGGATATGGTAACGGTATCGTTTTCGCAGCCTTCGATTTTACCGATAAAGTTTTTCTGACCGCCTATCGGCAGGCGGGTTTTGATTTTGGCATTCTGACCGGCAAAGCGCACGAAGTCGGCGGCTTTTTTCAAGGGGCGGTCGAGTCCGGGGCTGGAAATTTCCAGGTTTTTGTAGTCGATGTCTTCCACCATAAACACGCGGCTCAAGTGGTTGCTGACGGTTACGCAGTCTTCGACGGTAATGCCGCCTTCTTTGTCGATGAACACGCGCAATGTTCCTTGCGCGGTCAGTTCAAAATCGACCAGTTCGTAGCCCAGGCCGGGCAGGGTTTTTTCGAGGATGGTTTGAATATCCATGCTGCTCCCTATGTACATAATAAAAAAATGGCCCCGTGGCCATTTTTCGTCAAAGTTGAAAAATCGGCGTGATTATAACCGCTTTTGCGGAGAAATGAAAGTGTTGATTTATTTTGTGTTTTTGGGACGGAAAAAAGCGGGTGTAAGGGAGGTTTGTAATGGGAAATCGTGAATATTGTTGACAAAACAAATGTATCTATTTGCCGCTAGCATGATTTTTATGTTTGTAAATCAATATATTGATATTATTTTCCGTGTTCGGGCGGTATGGAATCGGGCGGAGGACAGGTATTTCCCATCCTTGCACAAAGCCTGCTGCAAGCCTAAAATCGGGCGGGTTATTGTTCAGAATCAAGGCTGCATCATGTCTCTTTATCCGATTTACAATTTTTCCGCCGGCCCTGCCGTATTGCCCGAAGCCGTGTTGGAAACGGCGCGGCAGGAAATGTTGGACTACAACGGTACGGGTTTTCCTGTGATGGCAATGAGCCACCGTTCGGAAATGTTTTTGAGCATCCTGCATCATGCGGAACAGGATTTGAGGCAGCTTTTGAAAGTGCCTGACAACTATAAGATATTGTTTCTGCAGGGTGGAGCAACAACCCAATTTAATATGGCAGCCATGAATCTGGCACACGGTTTCCGCACTGCCGACGCGGTGGTAACGGGCAACTGGAGCCGTATCGCTTATGAACAGATGAGCCGTTTGACCGATACGGAAATCCGTTTGGCGGCGCATGGCGGCGAGCAGTTCGACTATCTCGACCTGCCGCCTGTGGAAACGTGGGATGTTGCACCCGATTCGGCGTTTGTCCATTTTGCCGTCAATGAAACTGTCAACGGGCTGCAATACCGTGAAGTGCCTCGCCTTTCAGACGGCATGCCGCCGTTGGTGTGCGATATGTCCAGCGAGATTCTGTCGCGTGAGTTTGATGTTGCCGACTACGGACTGATTTACGCAGGCGCACAAAAAAACATCGGGCCGGCAGGAGTTACGGTGGTGATTGTGCGTGAGGATTTGCTCGAGCGTTGTCCGAACGATATTCCCGATGTGTTCAACTACCGTTCTCATTTGAACCGCGACGGTATGTACAACACGCCGTCAACTTACGCGATTTATATGTCGGGGCTGGTGTTCCGCTGGCTGCAGGCGCAGGGCGGTGTGAAAAAAATTGAAGCGGTCAATAGGCTGAAGGCGCAAACCTTGTATGAGACGATAGATGGCAGCGGCGGTTTTTACATCAACGATATTCATCCTGATGCGCGCTCCAAAATGAATGTGGTCTTCAAAACCGCAAGCGAAGACTTGGACCGCCGTTTTGTGCTGGAAGCCGAATTGCAGGGCTTGTGCCTGTTGAAGGGCTATAAGTCTGTCGGCGGGATGCGCGCCAGCATCTACAATGCGATGCCGCTCGAAGGCGTGCGGGCTTTGGCAGATTTTATGCGCGATTTCCAACGGCGTTACGGTTGATTTTCAAATGCCGCCTGAATGCGTTTCAGACGGCATTTCCTTTCGGTTTTCTGCCGTAATGGTATTGCTGTGCGCTTTGTGTTATAAACCCTGCTTCCGGAATGATTTGAAAGACGATGATATGGACGCTTTGCAGCTTTTGACTACCCGACGCTCTTCAAAAAAACTGGCGGCACCGGCTCCCAATTCGGAGCAGTTGGAACAGATGTTGCAGGCGGCAACCCAAGTTCCCGATCACGGCAATATGCGCCCCTTCCGTTTTACTGTGATTCAAGGCGAGGTAGGATTGCAACGTTTTCGCAATGTGTTGAAGCAAACGGTTGCCGAATTGAATTTCGGCGACGATGCGATGAAAAAGGCGGAAAAAGTGGGCAATATGGCGCCGATGGTTATTGGTGTAACGTTTGCGCCGAACCGCGATGTGCCTAAGCCGAAACCGGAATGGGAGCAGATGCTGACGGCGGGTTGTGCGGCGTATGCGCTGCAACTGGCGGCAACGGCTCAGGGATTCGACAATGTCTGGATTACGGGGATGTGGGTCAACAGCCCTTTGCTGCGTGAGGCTTTCGGTTGTGCGGATAAGGATAAAATCATCGGGCTGATGATGGTCGGCACGCCGACAGAGGAAGTGCATAAGCCCAAGAATACCGATTTGGAAGCGTTTGTCAGCCATTGGTAAAACGGAATCTCAAGCAAAATGCCGTCTGAAAGGCTTTCAGACGGCATTTTTCCATGCGTTTTAAACCGGGTTCATGAAACGCCCGATGCGTTCGGCGGAAATGTCGGGTGTTGCGCCATGTTCGGAGGCGACCAGCGCACCAAGCGCGCAGGCAAAGGTGAGGGCATGTTGGGGTTCCGCGCGGTTGAGCAGCTGATAAATCAGACCGCCAAGAAAACTGTCGCCCGAACCGACGGTATCGGCAACTTCGATTTTAAATCCGCCGTGTCGGAAAAATTCCCCGTTTTTGTACAGGACTGCGCCGTGGCTGCCCAAGGTTACGCAAAGAGTGTCTGTATCGGTCAGTTTTGCCAGATAAACGATGTTTTGCTCCAAACCGTGATAGGGCGATCCGTAAATCTTTGACAGTTCGTAGAGTTCGTCATCGTTGAGTTTGACGACATCAGCCTGTTTCATGGTTTCTAAAATCAGGGAAGCATCGTAATGCGGTTTGCGCAGGTTGACATCGAAGATTTTGAATTTTGCCTGTTGCAGCAGGCTGTTTAAAGTTTTTCGGGAGGTTTCGTCGCGCATGGCCAGGCTGCCGAAAATAAAGGCATCGGATTGGGCAACGCGGTGCAGTGCTGCTTCTTCTGTTCGGATGCCGTCCCATGCACAGGGATAGACAATTTCGTAGGATGCGCTGCCTTGGGCATTCAGCGACACTTTAACCTGACTGGTGGGATAATCCGGATGAATCTGGACAAAGTCGGAAACGATGTTCTTTTGTTGTATTTGTCGGACAAGTTCTTCTCCGTCGCCATCATTTCCCCTACTGCTGATAATGGCGGTATCCATACCGAGCGATTGTAGTCTGTACAGCACGTTTAAAGGTGCGCCGCCCAAAATTTTTCCATCAGGGAAAGTATCCCACAGTATCTCGCCGAAGCCGGTAATTTTCATTGGATTTCCTTGGTTTGGATAAATAGTCGGAAAGTTTGACGGCTTTGCAGACCGTCGCTGATCGGAAATGTAGTAATACTCCGAATGGGTTTTATAAATTTCGTTGGAAAAATAAAACGTTGTCGGTATTTTGACGGGTTTGCCGCAAAGGTGGTTTGATTCACCGCAAGATAATTTTGTTTTTTTCCTACAAAATATTGCTTGAAATTGCAAGATAATGAAACAAAACTAGAATTTTCGGGCAAAAAACGGCGGTACTTTTCAGTACCGCCAAAGCTGCTTTGGTAATTGAAGGGGTTATCGGCTTGCGCAACGGAAGCCCAAGTTGTGCAAGACATATTTGGATTGCAGGCTGGTGCGGATGCCGTAGCGGAGGAAGGCGGCATAGTTGGACGAGTCGCTCGACCCGATAGACGCGCCGCTGCAAAACATTTGCGCGTTGGCATTGCCGGAAGAAAGCAGGCTGCTGTTGAAATCTTCCGTCCATTCCCAAATCAGACCGTGCATATCATAAACGCCCCAGTAGTTCGGGCGACCTTTGCCGACATCGTGCAGGCCTTTCCGTCCGCCGTCGGCATACCAATCGAGAATAGTGCGGTTGTAGCCAGGTTCGTTTGAGCCGTTTTTCTGCGTGGCGGAAGCAAGTCCGGCAAATTCCCATTCGTCAATAGTCGGTAGGCGTTTGCCTTGTGCGGCGCAATAGGCGTTGGCGGCAAACCAGGAAACATTGGTAACGGGTTGTTTCAGTTCGTTTGCTTTCGGCGCATAGCTGCGGCTGCCGTTTTTCATCCAGTGTTTCAGATAAGAAGACTCCGCCTGTTTGGAACTGACCTTGCCTTTTTGCCATTTGGGGTGGCTGTTGACAAATTCGGCAAACTCGGCATTGGTAACGGGATATTTATCCAGCTTGAACGGTTTGACTTTAATCAGGCCGGTATCTTTTTTCAGATAAAGCGGGCGGTAGCTGCCGCCTTCGATTTGAACCATTTCGGCAGCCGCCGCTTGGGTGCCGGCGAGTGCCGCGCCGAGGAAAAATAACCGGACGTACTTCATAAAGCCTCCTGACAGGCGGTTAACATTGATTTTTCAGACGGCATTTTAAACGAGGCCGCGAATGCCGTCTGAAAAATCAATCTTCCGAAAGGAAAGATTGGTTGTTAAAAAACCACTGCCGTGCGTAATGAAGTACGGCGGCAGTGGTTTGTTCCGCTAATGACGGATATCCGATTTAGTAAACGCTTTTTTCGGATGCAGAGGCTGCCGGGGCGGAAGCTGCGGGAGCGGAAGCGGCAGAAGCCGCACCGTTGCCGGCGTAAGCGGTATCACTCAATTTTTGAGTCATAATTTCAGGGTTTTCCGCACCCTCTACTTTCAATTGGCCCAACGCGCCTTTGTTGAATGCGCGGAAGATGGAGTGGTCGACCAAAGTGTAGCTGCCCGGGATGTCGACTTTGAATTCGACAATGGCAGAGCCGCCGGCAGGAACGATGGTGCTTTGTACGTTTTCGTTAATCAGCTTGCCGCCTTCAACATAAACTTTGTCGAAGATTTCGCCGATGACGTGGAAGGAAGACACCAAGTTCGGGCCGCCGTTACCGACGTACATACGCACGGTTTCGCCTGCTTTGGCTTTCAGCGCGTTATCGCCGGCGATAGAACCTACATGACCGTTGAATACGACGTATTCAGGCTGTTCGGCAACGGCTTTGTCCATATCGAACGGTTGCAGGCCTTGCGCGCCTTTTTTGCCTTTGGTGTAGAAGTCGCCTTGGACGATGTAGAACTCTTTATCCACTTTCGGCAGACCTTCTTTAGGCTCGACCAAAATCAGACCGTACATACCGTTGGCGATGTGCATACCGACCGGCGCGACGGCGCAGTGGTAGATATACAGGCCCGGTTGCAGGGCTTTGAAGCTGAATGTGGAAGTACGACCCGGGGCGGTAAAGGTTGCAGCCGCGCCGCCGCCCTGACCGGTAGCCGCGTGGAAGTCGACGTTATGGGGAACGGTAGAAGAAGGATTGTTGGAAAATTCCACTTCAACCGTATCGCCTTCGCGTACGCGGATCATACGGCCCGGAACGTCGCCGTCAAATGTCCAGTAGCGGTATTCCACGCCGTCGTCCATTTTCATGGTTTTTTCGACGGTTTCCATTTTTACGCGGACTTTGGCAGGGTAGTCGCGGTCGATTGCAGGAGGTACTTCGGGAGCGTGGGTGGTAACCGCATCGATAACGGGCAGCTCGCCGGACGGTGTTTCGGCAGCAGTTTGTGCGGCGGAGCTTGCGGCTTCGGCGGAAGCGGCAGGGGTTTCGGCAGGGGCTTGCGCGGCAGGTTCGCCGCCGCAGGCGGCTAAGGCGAATAAGGAAGCAATCATTGCGGCTAATGCTTGGCGTTTCATAATGTTTTCCTTTTGTAAGAAAAGTAGGGAGATTGGTTAAGAACTGGTGTGATTATGCGGTTGCTTATCTATGTATATTTTGATTTAGGTCAAGTAATTCAATAAATATGAACTTAAAATGACACTTCTAATACTTTATAACTACTAAAAATTACAATAAATAAGCTGATTTACCGGGTGCTTCGGCAAATCAGGCAAAGGCAGGGCAGTTTTTGAGTAAAGAATAATGATAGTTATTATCATATATGTATTTGTTTTATATGTGAGTTTGTTTGAACAAATATTTATTTGCGCGGTAAACCGTGCTACAATCTTTAACATTCATATTCTGTGAATTTTAAACAACTGCTTTATTAAAAGGAGCTCTCAAAATGGGACAGTACAAGAAGCTGTGGTACTTGCTGTTCGCCGTTCTGGCGGTATGCTTTACCATTCTCGGCTATATGGGCAGCGAGGTTTATAAGAAAGCCCCGCCTTACCCCGAACAGGTCGTTTCCGCATCAGGCAAAGTGCTGATGACGAAAGACGATATTTTGGCAGGTCAGTCTGCATGGCAGAGTACTGGCGGTATGGAAGTCGGTTCGATTTTGGGTCACGGCGCATATCAGGCTCCGGACTGGACGGCCGACTGGCTGCATCGTGAGTTGGTTGCCTGGTTGGATTTGACCGCGCAACAGACTTACGGCAAAAAATTTGATGAAGTTTCCCCTGAAGAACAAGCCGTTCTGAAAACCCGCCTGGCTGACGAATACCGCAACCAAAGCCGTGTGAAAGAAGACGGCAGCGTCGTCATCAGCGATACGCGCGTGAAAGCCATCGAAAGCATCCTGCCTTATTACCACGGCGTTTACGGCGACGATCCCAAGCTGCAAACCACCCGCGAACACTTTGCAATGAAAAACAACACATTGCCAAGCCAAGAAGCGCGTGAAAAACTGTTCGACTTCTTCTTCTGGACTTCTTGGTCTGCTTCGACCAACCGTCCCGGCGAGGTCTTTACCTACACCAACAACTGGCCGCACGAGCCTTTGATTAACAATGTACCGACTACTGAAAACTATATGTGGTCGTTTACCAGTGTTGTACTGCTCTTGATGGGCATCGGTTTGTTGATGTGGGGTTATTCCTTCCTGACCAAACACGAGGAAGTGGAAGTGCCGTCTGAAGACCCGATTTCCAAAATCCAACTGACCCCTTCGCAAAAAGCATTGGGCAAATACGTCTTCCTGACGGTCGCCCTGTTTGTGGTACAAGTATTGCTGGGCGGTCTGACCGCGCACTACACCGTCGAAGGTCAGGGTTTCTACGGCATTGACGAGGCGTTGGGCTTTGAAATGTCCGACTGGTTTCCCTATGCCCTGACCCGTACTTGGCACATCCAATCCGCCATCTTCTGGATTGCAACCGGCTTTTTGACGGCAGGTTTGTTCCTGGCGCCGATTGTCAACGGCGGTAAAGATCCCAAGTTCCAACGTGCCGGCGTGAACTTCCTCTACATTGCCCTGTTTATCGTGGTCGGCGGTTCTTACGCGGGCAACTTCTTCGCGTTGACGCACATCCTTCCGCCGGAATTTAACTTCTGGTTCGGACACCAAGGTTACGAATACCTCGATTTGGGACGTTTCTGGCAACTCCTTTTGATGGTCGGTCTGTTGTTGTGGCTGTTCCTGATGTTGCGTTGCACGGTTTCCGCCTTCAAAGAAAAAGGCGTGGACAAAAACCTGCTGGCAATCTTTGTCGCTTCTATGGTCGGTGTGGGCGTATTCTACGCACCGGGCCTGTTCTATGGCGAAAAATCCCCGATTGCCGTAATGGAATACTGGCGTTGGTGGGTGGTTCACCTGTGGGTGGAAGGCTTCTTTGAAGTATTTGCCACTGCCGCCTTTGCCTTTGTCTTCTACAATATGGGCTTTGTCCGCCGCAGTACCGCCACTGCCTCCACTTTGGCCGCTGCCGCCATCTTTATGTTGGGCGGCGTTCCAGGTACGCTGCACCACCTGTACTTCTCCGGCTCTACCTCCGCCTCTATGGCAATCGGCGCCTGCTTCTCCGCTTTGGAAGTCGTGCCGCTGGTGTTGCTGGGCCGTGAAGCATACGAGCATTGGTCTTACCAACACCTGTCCGACTGGGCGAAACGCCTGCGTTGGCCGCTGATGTGCTTCGTGGCAGTCGCCTTTTGGAATATGATCGGTGCCGGCGTATTCGGCTTCCTGATCAATCCGCCGATTTCCCTGTTCTATATTCAAGGTTTGAACACTTCTGCCGTTCACGCGCACGCCGCCTTGTTCGGTGTGTACGGTTTCTTGGCATTGGGCTTCGTATTGTTGGTTGCCCGTTATTTGAAACCGAACGCGCAGTTTGATGACAAACTGATGACTTGGGGCTTCTGGCTGCTCAACGGCGGCTTGGTCGGTATGATTGTTATCAGCCTGCTGCCTGTCGGCGCGATTCAGGCATACGCCTCCATCACGCACGGTCTGTGGTATGCCCGCAGCGAAGAGTTCCTGCAAATGGAAATCCTCGATACCTTGCGTTGGGTACGTACGGCAGCTGACTTGATCTTTATCGGCGGTGCAATCTGCGTTGCCATCCAAGCTACTAAAATCGTATTCGGCCGGGACAAATAAGTTTTAGCCTGAAAATGGAAACCGCACCTGCCATCAGGTGCGGTTTTTTTACAGGAAAATGCCGTCTGAAGGCTTCAGACGGCATTTGTCCGTTTGCGGGTTTATTCCGAAATATCGGCAACACCGCTTTCGGGGAAGATAGGTAAATCCGGCGGCGGGAGCAGGGTATCCAAAGTCAGGGCGGACGCATCCAGTGTCGGATAGCCTTCAAACGCGACCGAATAACCGCCGTTTCCGTTCATACGGATTCGGGCGTGCGCGCCCAGCGGGAAAGTAATTTTGTCGGCAATATGTCCGAACGGGAAACCTGTCAGCACAGGAATTTTTGCCGTACGCGAAATATGGTTGACCACGGTAGAAAAATCATAAGACGAATCGTATACATCGCGGATATTGCCCATACGGAAATCGCCGAACACGATGGCGCGTTGTTTGTCCAAAATACCCGAAAGATACAGCGTATTGAGCATACGTTCGATGCGGTAGGGCTGTTCGCCGACATCTTCGAGAAACAAAATGCCACCGTCGATGTCGGGCATATAAGGCGTGCCAACGAGTGAGGCGAGGACGCTTAAGTTGCCGCCCCACAACGTGCCTTCGGTTTCGACATTGGCGCGTTGGATATAAGGAACATCAACGGTTAGGCGGTTTTGGGTTGCCCCCTTGATAAAGGCATCCATTGTAAACACGCTGGGGGAGGGTTTGCCGAATTCGCTGTATGCCATCGGACCGGCAAAACTCATCATATTGCCTTTTGCCAAGAGTGCCAGCTGGACGGCGCAAACATCGCTGAAGCCGAAAAACAGCGTACCGCGTTCGCGCATTCTTGCGCCGAGTGAGACAAAATCAATATGCGGCAGAATGCGTGCCGCACCATAACCGCCGCGCAAACCCATCAGAACTTTCGGCATGGCAACGCGACCGGAAGCAACATCTTGGAAATCGGCGGCACGTTGTGCGTCCGTACCGGCAAACCGTTGGAAGCGGCGGCTGCCCGCCTGTTGGTTGGTTACGGTAAAACCGGCATTGTAAAGGCGGGTCAATGCAGTATTGACGCGGTTGATGTCTTCGGCAAAGCCTGAGGAGGCGACAATACGCAGAAGATTGTCGGCAGAATTAGAATGGCGTGGTGGTTCGGAGTACACGGTTCGGGCTTTCGCAACAGGGTGAGAGGGCGCGGATGGGGCATTGTTTGAAGCAGGCGCAGTACCGCAAGCCTGGAGCAGTCCCGCGCCTGCGGCGGCGGTGCAGGTTTTCAGAAAACGGCGGCGGGAGGTCGGTTCGGTCATAATTTCCCTTTCATACGGTTTCAGACGGCATTGGCGGGCTTAAAGCAGCTTTTTAAGCTGTTCCGTCCAATCTTGCGGCAGGGTCATACCGTGTTTCCGGACGGGGTTTGCCCAAATCGGCGCGGGGAAAGTCGCATCGTTTTCAAAGCGGGCGATAATATGCCAGTGCAGGTGCGGCACGATATTGCCCAAGCTGGCGAGGTTGATTTTTGCCGGACGGAACACTTGGCGCATAGCGGCTTCGACTTTGTACACCATTTCCATCAATTCGCCGCGTTCCGCTGCCGAAAGGTCGGTCATTTCGGCAATATGCTTACGCCAAATGACGCGGCAGAATGCAGGCGAACCGCTATCGTTATGGACGGCGATGACGCGCAGCTTGGGGGTTTGCAGCAAAATATCTTCATCTTGTGCCGTGCAGATGGGGCAGGGTTGGGCGGTCATTTTTCCTTATTCCTGAAAGTGTTTAAAAAACGGTAGGGCAATTTCTGATATAGTGGATTAACAAAAATCAGGACAAGGCGACGAAGCCGCAGACAGTACAAATAGTACGGAACCGATTCACTTGGTGCTTGAGCACCTTAGAGAATCGTTCTCTTTGAGCTAAGGCGAGGCAACGCAGTACTGGTTTAAAGTTAATCCACTATAGTTTAATTTGTCTGTCCGCATTGCCGCTAATTGTACCACTTCATCGTGTTTCCTTTTCGGTTGAAACCCCGCCACTCGGACATCTGTCCTTCGGGGCGGCAGGATCAGACTTTATTTGGGAGGGGTGTAACCCCTTCCAAATCAGGACGACACATAGGGCGGTGCTTTATGTGTCATCCTGTGTGTTGAAATATATCGGACGTGTTTGAACAGTTGTGCGGCAAACTGTTTTAGCGGCAGGCAAGAGATGCCGTCTGATGCCCATTGGTCGTTATTCCCGAGCAGGCAGTTGCTACGGTTGCTGAAGCCCCTTAGCCGTTGCGCAGGCGATTGCTACGGTTACTAAATTCTCGTCATTCCCGCGAAAGCGGGAATCTAGAACTTTTAAATTTTCAGACGGCTTTTGAATATTGCCGTTGCCCGACGTTCTGGATTCCCGCCTGCGCGGGAATGACGGGGCGGGCGGCTGCCGTCTGAAACCCCGTGATTCCTGCAACTTTTCGTCATTACCGTGAAAATGGGAATCTAGAACTTTTAAATTTTCAGACGGCATTTTTGTCGGTGCGGCACTCAGGAAAACTGCGCCGCGCCACGGTTTGCCAAATCGTCGGCGCGTTCGTTTTCGGCGTGTCCCGCGTGTCCTTTCACCCAAGTCCAGCTGACTTGGTGCCGTCCGACCAGCGCGTCGAGTTCTTTCCACAAGTCGTCGTTTTTGACGGGCTGTTTGGCGGCGGTTTTCCAGCCGTTGCGCTTCCAGCCGTGTATCCAGTTTTCCATACCGTTTTTGACGTATTGCGAGTCGGTGCAGATGATGACGGTGCAGCGGCGTTTGAGGGACTTCAGCCCTTCGATGACGGCGGTCAGTTCCATACGGTTGTTGGTGGTTTGCGCCTCGCCGCCGAAAAGTTCTTTTTCGTGGCTGCCGTAGCGCATTAATACGCCCCAGCCGCCCGCGCCGGGATTGCCTTTGCACGCGCCGTCGGTGTAAAGGTAAACGGTTTTATCCATTATTGTGCCTTTGTGTGGTGTCCGGCGTGATTATAAGCGGTTTGCGCGCCGTGCCGTCTGAAAGATTACGGCGGATTGAAATAGGCATATAATGTGCAACTTTATTTTTGAATATGAAGGAGCGGATAGTGGGTCAAAGTGGCGAGTTGTTTTGTTTCGGACAAATGCCCGTATGGAAGGTGGAAAACCTGCCGGAAGTTTTGTTGTCGGGTTATGCGTCCGAAGAAGGGGAGTGGGTCTGCCTGAATGTGTTGCAGGGCGATGTCGAAGTCCGCACGCAGGACGGGGCGACGGAGGTTTGGTCGGCGAAAAGCGGCGATTGTGTGTTTGCGCCGCAGCAGGTGTTTTCTGTCAAACCGAAAACGGACGATGCCGAAATCCGTTTGTCGCTGTATTGCGCGGCGGCAGACTATTTTCACAAAAAATACGGGATGAGTGCCACGCATTCTGCGGTCGCGGCGGCACAGGATACCGTACCGGCGGGCAGGGCGTTGGATATGGGCTGCGGACAGGGGCGCAACGCGCTGTTTCTCGGTTTGAAGGGATTTGAAGTTACTGCAGTCGATCACAATCCCGCCGCCTTGGCAAACGTGGCGGAGCTGGCAGAGGCGGAGGGCTTGAACGTCCGCACGCTGGAATATGACTTGAATGCCGCCGCCCTTCAGGGCGAGTTTGATTATATTGTGGCAACAGTGGTGCTGATGTTCCTGATGCCGCAGCGCGTGCCCAACGTGATTGCCGATATGCAGGCGCATACGGCGGCGGGCGGGTACAACTTGATTGTATCGGCAATGGATACGGCGGATTTCCCCTGTCCGATGCCGTTCCCTTTTAAATTTAAAGAGGGCGAGCTGAAGGATTATTATCGGGATTGGGAGCTGGTCGAATACAAAGAAGAATTGGGTTCTATGCACGCCAAAGACGAAAACGGCAATCCGATACGGTTTAAATTTGTAACCATGCTGGCGAAAAAGCCTGAATAATCCTCAAAAATGCCGTCTGAACATTTTGTTTCAGACGGCATTTTTACGTCTAGTCCCGATACGCCCAATGATTGACCGGACCGTGTCCCGCGCCGATTTCCAAAGGGTTTGAGATTGCCGCCGTGATGTAGGCCTTGGCAGTCTGTACGGCTTCGCAAACGTCCGAGCCTTTTGCCAACTCGGCGGTAATGCAGGCGGAAAACGTGCAGCCTGTGCCGTGCGTGTGGGCGGTCGGAAAGCGCGGGCTGTCCAATTCCAGCGTTTCGTTTTGCGTAAACAGCCAATCCGTGCAGCGTCCGCTTGCGCTGTCGTTCAAATGTCCGCCTTTGATAACGACATTTTTGACACCGTAATCAAGCAGGATTTTTGCCGCACGTTCCGCATCTTTACGGCTTTCGATATGCACGCCGGTCAGGGCTTCCGCTTCGGGCAGGTTGGGGGTCAATACATCCGTATCGGGAAGCAGCAGGCGCGTCAGTGCTGTAACGGCGGAATCCTGCAACAGCGGTGCTCCTCCTTTGGCAATCATTACAGGATCAAGCACGCGCCTGCCAAAGCTGCAGTGTTTCAGCTTGTCGGCAACGCATTCGATGATTTCCGCAGTGCCGAGCATACCGATTTTGTAGGCGCGGATGTCAAAGTCTTCCCTGATTGCTTGGATTTGCGCGGTGATGGTTTCGGTCGGGACGAGATGAACCGCCGACACGCCCAAGGTATTTTGCGCGGTAACGGCAGTGATGACGCACGTTCCGAACACGCCGCGCATCTGAAACGTTTTCAAATCCGCCTGAATGCCCGCACCGCCGCCCGAATCCGAACCGGCGATGGTAAGCGTTTGCACAAAAGAGCTTTTCATTTGTTCCTCCTTAATATTGCGTCCGATAAAAAGGGCTTCTGCCTGTAAAAAAGCACAGCGATGCCGTCTGAAAACCGCAGCGCGGGGTTTGTGGTGCATTATATGTCGTATTGCAGGACAAGGCACAGGGCAGGGCGGCGGGGTGCATCGTAGCAACTGTATTTTTGCCCGACGGGGTGAAAAATACAGTTGCTACACCCACTGATAATGAAAAAAGAGGGCAATGCCGTCTGAACACGTGTTGCGGCGAGTATAAACCGGCACGCTTTATTCGTCATTCCCACAAAAACAGAAACCTAAAATTCCGTCATTCCCGCGCAGGCGGGAATCCAGTGTGTTCGGTTTCAGTTGTTTTTGGGTTTCGGGTAATTTTCAAATCGTCATTCCCACGAAAGTGGGAATCCAGACCTTCGGGGCGGCGGAAATATTCAAAGGTTATCTGAAAATTTAGAGGTTCTAGATTCCCGTTTTCACGGGAATGACGAAGGTTGCGGGAATGACGACTTATAATAAAAAAAACCTGCTTGAAACAAGCAGGTTTTTGAATTGGCACGCCCACGGGGATTCGAACCCCGGTTGCCGCCGTGAAAGGGCAGTGTCCTAGGCCTCTAGACGATGGGCGCGTGAAGGTGCGTTATTTTACAAGGCTTCGGAAACTTGTCAAGCCTGTTGCGTAAAATCAACGGCAAAAAATGTAAACTTCCGCTAATTTTTATATATAAAATATATAAATATCAACAAATTAATTGTATTTTTTTTTTTTTTTTTTTTTTTGCGTGTCAATGATTTAAGCATATAATGACAAAAATTATATACTCGCAAAATGGAAAAATTGATGAAACAAAAAAAGACAGTTCAATGCATCTTACTTGGTTTTGCAGCCGCTTCTATGCACGC
>NZ_JBLRPR010000011.1:0-40728 GCF_047915665.1 Neisseria sp. LACPHL-SPEC-2024-00856 | reverse complement strand
GTATTTACATTTTCTTTCTTGCCATCTATAATGTATTTACAAAATACATTATAAATCGCAATGAAGATTGAATTTGACCCTGATAAAAATCAACGCAATATCGAAGAGCGAGGGCTTCCTTTCAAACAAGCCCAATATCTTCAATGGCACAGTGCTTTAATCTGGAAAGATGAACGCACAGATTATGGTGAAGTCCGCTGGAATGCGCTTGCTTATCTAGATAATCGGCTTCACGCTATTTGTTTTAAGATGACTAAAACCCATTTACGAGTGATTAGCTTTCGTAAAGCAAACAAACGAGAGGTAAAAAAATATGAACAACATCGTCAGCGACAATGAACGCTTCAACCTTGAATTTACAGATGAAGAATTAGACAAATTCAAACCAATTGAAGATGTTATGCCGCAAAATTTACTGAATGCCTTATTAACGCATCAAGCCGATATGGAAAATCAAGGGTTGATGCCCCGCAAATTAACGAGGGGAAAACAAAAATATCCTACAAAACAAATCGTTACCATACGCCTGTCCGCCGATGTGGTCGAAAAATTCCGCGCCGGCGGCAAGGGCTGGCAGACGCGCATCAACGAGGTTTTGCGCCAATATGTCGCCCAACTGAAATAACCGGGGCGGGCGTTGCCTGCCTGTCGCGCCCGGCTGTCCTTTCCCGCGCGGTTTCGGCCGTGCGGTTTTTTGTTGCCGATGCCTCCCCCTGCGGGCAGGCTTCGCACTCTGAAGGGGGCGGGCAATGCCGTCTGAAGCCCGCCAATCCGCCGTTTTCGCCAATCCCTCAACCTTCGTCATTCCCGCGCGGGCGGAAATCTAGTTTGTCGTTTGTAGGGTGGGCTTCAGCCCACCAACTTCCGCCAATATCGCAACGGCGGTGGGCTGAAGCCCACCCTACAGCCCGCCCTACAGCCAGATTCCCGCTTTCGCGGGAATGGCGGGGTTTCAGACGGCATTGCGGGGTCGGCGGCGGCGTTATCGGAAGCCGCGGGCGGCGAGCCTTCTGATTTCATTTAGCGCGTCTTCATTAATTCCCCTTAGCGTTTCTTCATCGATTCCGGGGACTGTCGGGGGGCTGGCGGCGTTTCCCGAGGCGGCTTTGCCGATGGCTATCCAGGAGACGGACACGCCGCTGCCGCCTGCGGTTTCATAGCAGGAATGGTAGTCGATGACGAGGCTGCTTTCCGAATAATTGCGGATGGTTACGCCCGCCGCCATATTGCCGTAAAAACTGCTGTTCGGCGTATGCGTGGCGGTGCTGATGCTCCATACTTCGCCGAAGGAAACGGGGAAGTAGACGGTGTTGCTTCTGTGCACGCCGTTAATGTTGTTTTTGCCCCATTGGATGAGGATGCCGCCGGGCAGTTTTTGCCAGCCTGTGGCGGCAGCCGAGTTGCCGAAGATGCCGCCCACTACCGCGCTGATTTTTTCGTTCAGCCCTTGGATTTGGGCGGCGGTGTGGGTGTGGTCGCGGTCGGCTTTGTCTTGGAGGTTTTGCGCCAGCGTGCCCGCGTCCAGCGCGCCTGCATTAACGGTTTCGCCGTGGGACTTTATCCAAAACACGGCTTCGCCCAAGGTGTCGGCGGCTTTGATGCACAGTTTTAAAACCAGTGCTTTGGGGCGGTTTTCGTCGGCAGTGGGGACGACGCGGGATGCGTCGAATGTGATGGCGGACGGGCGGTCGTTGCCGCTGCCGTCTCCGTCGTATGTCCAATTTTTCCGGGCTTTGTCGATGCCGAACGCGCCTTCGGGGACGGCGGTGTCGAAGAGTTGCTCGTTGCTTCGGTTGCCGCTGTCGATTTTGCCGGTAATGTTGCGGATTGCGTCCCCCTGCGTCTGTCCGACTGCCAAGCCGTTGCCGGCGTTGCGGATAAAGCGGTCTTCCGCCTGCGGGACGTTTTGGATGCGTCCGTATTTGGCAACCAGCAGGCGGTAAAGTTCGGGATAAGCGGTTTCGGTTACGCGCGTGCGGATGTCGTCAAACGCCAGCCAGCCGGTCGGGATTCGGTCGGACGGAAACCACGCGGTGATGCCGATGTCGGTACGGCTTAAATCGGGCAGGCGGTTGCTGTTGCCCAGGGCGCGGTAGAGGTCTGGGAAGGTGTTTTGCGCAAAGGTCGTGCCGTCTGCCCGCAAATAGCCGGCGGGGTTTCGGACGGCTTTGGGAAAGGACACGATCGCGCCGACGGGGATGCCTTTGCCTGCGGACTCGACTGCCTTGTCGTAGGCGGCCTTAACCGCTTTCGGGGTGGCGGCCATATCTTCGCGGTCGCTGCCGGTGGCGGATGAGAGTTGCACAATGCCTGCCTGCGTGGTGTCGGCTTTCAGCCCTTTGCCTGCGTGTATTGCCCATTTCCCTGTGTTGCCGCCGTTGTTCGGGTTGTGGGTGTTGGCATCTACCAGGCTGATGTATTCGGTGTCCAGCGTGTCGTTGATGAGCACCGCGCCCTTCGGGTAGCCGCCGACGGCGTCGCAAAAGGCTTGGTCGAAGCGGTAACGCCCGCCTTGGTTTTGCCAAACGGTGTGCGCGCTGATTTCATGCAATACGCCGTTCATATCTTTGCCGCTGGGCGGTTTGCCGCCGGTCGAGATCGGCGTCATCGTGATACTTGGGAAACCGTCGGCATAGGTCGCCCCTTCCTGCGGCATCCCTGCGCTGCGGGTATCCGGAATGCTGTTTTTCAGGCCGTCTGAAGCCCAAGGTTTAGATAATAGTTTCGGTTGCGGCATCGTTTAAACTCCTATAAGAAAGCACCCTCTCCGAAGGGTGCGAGATTGGCTTCGATATAGCCGAAGGTTTTATCTGCCTCCGGTTCGTAAAAATCCAGCAGTACGCCGCTGGGTCGGGGCAATAAATCGCTTTGCCGGATAATCGACCGCTCCACGGGCAGCAGGAAGAACTCAAAAACATAACGGGCGGCCATTGTGCCGTTTTTGACAAAATACGCCCTCCCGCGCTTCTCAAACATAATGCTGAGCAGCCGGTTGATATTGGGGGCGGAAGCGTAAGTGATATTGCTCATGGCTTTCAGCATAATCACGCGGCGGTAGGCATCGTCGTCCAAGCGGTATCGCCGCTCCAAGCCTTCGCCCGCACTCCATACGCCGTTGTCAAACGGGGTGCAGCCCTGCGCGAAGCCGATGTATTCGTCTTGTGCGCTAATCATTACTTCCCGTCCGATGCCGACTATCCGCCCCCAAATATCCAAGCCGTAACCCTTTGCGGTTTCGATGTCCCAAATATCGCGGTAAAACGCCTCCGCATCGGCACGCGGATCGATGCACCGGTCAAACCGCTCAATCATTCCGCAAATAATCGGGCTGTTGGCGTATTGGCTGATGATGGTTTGCTGAAGATTACGCATCGGGTACGACCTCTATATTCTCTGCCGCGACAGTCGGGTATTGATGGATTCCGACTTGTGCGCTATTGCCCATACCGTCCCTTGCCAGCCCGACCTCTATGTCGATTACCTGCGCCGACGTTAAGGCGCGGGCAATGTGACTGACGTAACGCATGGCGTAAATCCGCCCGCCGATACCCGCCTTTTCCGCGCCGTCAAATGCTTCTACAACCGCCTTTCTGACTGCATCCTGATAGCCGATGGCTGCATCTTTCCCAATTCTGACGCGGAAATAAACAGGCACGGGGGTGGGACGCGTAAAACTGACTTCATAAGCCGGTTTCGGGTCTGTGTAGGTTTCGTCATACACGGTCAAGGTTGTATTGCCCGTGAAATCACATCCGCAACCTGCAAAGCGCAAGATGGTTTCGGCTATCTGCCTGTCGTCGCCGCCGACAACGGCAACATAGATACTGTGGGGCTTGATGGTCTGCCCGTTGTGCGTTTCCGGTACCGGTTTCGGGTTGTCGACCACATACACATCACTCACCCCGTCAAGCTGTGCGACGTTGGAATACACGGACTGCGGCGTTCCGTGTGCGTTTGCGGCCACCGACTGTTGCCGGCGGCGGCGGAAATCCGCGCGGCTTTCCAATTCCCTCCCCGGTACGGCGGGACGCGGATTATTGACGCGGTCAAGCCCGGCAATCGTCCGGACAGGACGGTTTACCGTATCGGCAGCGGCAGACACCACGCCGGCGGCAGTAAAAATACCCGTCCCCCTGCCGCCCTCCAAAATAGAGGATTCGTCCTTCAATACCCATTGCACGCCGCTTGTGTCCAATACTGCGTAACCTTTAGGGACGATTGTTCCGGCAAGGCCGACAAATTCACATTCGACTGACGAATCCACGGCTTTTTTCCGCTCCAAAAAATAGATTTTGGCAATCGCGTCCTGCATGATGCCGTCTGCGTAATCGGGATGGATTTGATTGGCCAGCTCGGCGATCAAATCATTTTTGTCTGCAATCACGGCGGCCAGCGACGAAGCAAGCTGCCCTTGCGGCGTTTCCAGGCTTTCGGTATTCAGCCCGCCGCCGAACGCGGCATTGATGTCTGCCAGCACGCCCGATAAAATTTCCTGATGGGTCGGCAGCTTCAGGCCGCTGTCGGTAATCTGTATTTTAGGTACGTTCGTCATAGCGTTATCTCATATTGTTTCTGCGTGTCGTCGGTAAATTTCAGACGGCCCGACAGGACGCGGCCATTCATCTGCTCCATCTCCACGTCTGCCGATACCACGCCGGGAACAGTCGTTGCCGCCTGTATCAGGCGGTGCCGGTATAGCGCGAACGACTGCTTTTTGCCCAGCGTTTCTTCAAAATAGGGGATGCCCTTTTCTGTGTCGTAATACAGTTCGCCCGCAAACAGTCGGCACGCCGAAGCCGCATCCTGCGCCTTGGCGTAGGGGTCTTTCGCCATCGCGATATTGCCCGCCGCGTCTAAAACCAAATCCCAGCTTTGCGGGTCGAGATAGAGGGTGTTCATGTTTTTCCTCTCGGTTTCAAAGATAAAACCCCTTGCATTCGCAGGGGGTTTTGTTTTATATTCCTTTCCGTGGCGTAGAAACCACTTCACAAGCGGAATCGCACCGTTATTGCGATATTTTCATATCTATAGTTTTCCTTCGCGTTGTTTGTTTCGATAAGTACAGCCGAAGTTTTCTATAGCCGCGTGGGCGACGAATACAATACCCGTAAGGGGAATAAGTCCGCCCACTTGTGAGGGTTTCTAACCACGCGGCTGCCCTTTGGGGCAATTTAGAAAACTTCACAAGGACTATCAAAATGAACCAAGTTCAATCTTTCAATTTCGGCAATGTCTCCGTATCTTTCCGCGATGACGGTTATTTGAATGCAACTGCAATCGCTGCACATTTCGGCAAGCGCGTTCCTGATTTTATTAAAACAGAGCAAAATCAAGAGTATATAAATGCACTTGCTGAACATATAAGCAAAACGACAAAAATCGTCTTGGATAGAAATCAATTAGTTATCGTCAAACACGGCGGCAATAATCGCGGCACATGGTTACACCCGAAGCTAGCTGTTCACTTTGCCCGCTGGCTCGACCCGAAATTTGCGGTTTGGTGCGACGAACAAATCGAACAAATTATTTCAGGCCGTCTGAAACCGCAAGCACCTCGCCAAGCCCTGCCGTCAGGCCTAACCCACGAGCAACAGGCGGAAGTCAAAGCCCTGCACAATATCCTGCTCCAATCAGTGCCGTTCGAGAAGCAGAAGGCTTTGGCGATTACGTTATGGAGCGCGGTCAAATCGAAATTCAAGGTCGGCTACAAAGACGTGCCGCCCGAACAGTTCCCCGAAGTATTGAGCCTGATGGCGAGGGTGGCGGTGGAAAAAGGGGCGCAATACCGCGAAGCCGAAGCCGTGAACTTGGAAACCGTGCCGAAGCTGTTTGAGCGTCAGGCCAATATTCCGTTCAACCTGAACCGCAACGCGCATTACGCCGTTACCGTGAAAAACGGCAAAATCTACCGTCACACCGTCAGTTATGCCACCTTCCCGTATGAGGACAATATGATTCCGTGTTTGGCGCATCAGGGTTGATGCGGGGGTATTTCAGGCAGCCTATACGGGCTGCCCCGTGTTGCCGCCGCCGGGCTGCACGCCTTTGTGGACGTGGTGCATCAGGCTGACACCATTCGCCGTCATGTCGCCGTCGGCAGCAATCCCGCCGCCGCCCGAGAATTGCGCCGTGGCTTGGGTATCTGCCTGAAAGGTTTGCGAGGTGCTGCTCACGCCGCCTTGCGCTTTCAGGCGGATATTCGCCGCCTCCATCTCAATATCGCCGGGCGAAAACAGTTTGATGCCGCCTTTAGAAAACATGATGTATTGATTGGGCGTGCCGTTCAGGAATCCGCCGAAATACAGGCCGTCTGAAAAATCAAAACGCCGCAGGCTTTGCGGCGCAGACGGCGTTTTATTCTGTTTGACGGCGGAAATATCCCTGCTGCAAAAACCGCACATGCCTATATCCCCCGGCTCGGGGTCGATAATCACAGCGTTGCCGCCGCCTTGCAGGCGGAAATACGGGATATTGTAGATAATGCCGTGCGGTGTAACCGTGCCGTCGCCGCTGACTTGGGCAACCAAGGGCTGTACGTCCGCCAGCCCGACGGGGGCAAGTCCGCCCACTTTGGTTTTGACCACGCGCACCAGCGTAACGGTTTGGATGCGCGAGACGATGCCCGACACGATCGCGCCGATTTCGCCCGCGCCGCCCTGCGCCTGTTCCGCGCCATATTGCGCCCAGTTATTTTGCGACTTTGACATTCATATCCTCCACATCGGCGGCTTTGATGTCGGCAAACCATTTGCCGTTCGGCGTTTTGCACTCCAAATCGAGCGACATGCCGAAAACGCGCCATTTGCCGTTGCAGCTTTCTATCTGGCTGCCTTCGACTTCCAATAAGCCGCCGAAACGCAAAGCCTTGTCGTACAGGCAGCGCAGTTTGATGCCCTGCAAATCGGGTACGGGATAGCCTATCAGCCCCGTTTTCGGGCTTAAAACCGGAACATCGATCATGCGCGGCTGACCCTTCGGCGCAATCGCAATCATCTCATTGTCGATATAAACGTCTACGCCCGAATGTGCGGCGATTTGTCGGATTTTGTCCAACTCGGTGCCGCTCAAATACTGATTGCTGATTTTTGCGTTTACGCCGTTGTTTTCAAATTTCCGCCCCATTTTCGCGCACAATGATTCAATCACGGCGGCAACATCGGTTTCCCCTTCGTTGCTGACTGCTTCGGCAGGTTTCAACTGCCACAAAACGGCGGTATGGCTCTCGATCACCAAGGCCACATCGGGTGCGCCGCCCATATCGGGGTAGGCAAACGTGATGTTGCCGGTGTAAACCACACTCATGTTGTCCTGCTCCCCTGCTTCGACCTGCACCAAGTTCATCATTGCCTGTTCCGTATTCCAGCGCACGCGCAACAACTTCATCATGGTTTCCAGCCTCAAGCCGTAAACCTTGATTCTCGCCGACGGCATCAGTGAGCCGTTGCCGTAATTGATTTGGCAGGACGCACGCAAACCTTCCGCAACCAGCGTATCGTTGCCTTTCGCATCCCACACGTCCTTTTCCTGCCCCAGCTTGATGCTGATCCGCAGGATTTTTTCCTTAATGCCCATCGTGATACACCAAAATAAAGCGGCCGCCCAACTCCTGCCATTGCGGATCTTCCGCGCCCTGCTTGTCGATAAAGTACAAATCGCCGGGCAGGGTGCGCCAAACTTCGTTCACCAGCGGCACGCCGTCCAGACAAACGCGGTTTTGAACCAAATACTCCCCGTCCGCCTTCACGTCCGCATACAGACGGCCGAGCCGCAGCCGGACGGCAACGGCAATATCCCGCCCTCCGATGCCGACGGCCGTTTGCTGGGAGGGGACGGGTTTTAAAGGAATTTCATAAATCATTTCAGGCAGCCTATTTCAGCGCGTTCACCAAAACGGCTACTTTGTCCGCAAACATACATAAAACAATCAATAAGGCCGTTACCGAAATCAGCACCAGCCGCCATGCCGGAATCTTCATTACCATCTCCTTGACGGAATCAAAATTTATATTAAAATTCATACATGTTCTGCCTTTCCGTATCAAAGGTTTCAGAAACAGAAACCCCGCAAAGATTCGCGCCTTTGCGGGTTTTCGCTTTTCAGACAGCCTGTTTCAGCGCGGTCAAAATGTCCGCCAATTTCCATATCAGTGCCGTTGTCGGGGTCATCAGTATCAAACCCCATGCAAGGCGGCGCATCACTTTTGATTTTTCCAACAATTCCGCCACTTTCCTTGCCTCCGTGTTTACGTTAAAATCCACCTATGATTTTTCCTTAACAGTGATAAGGTTAAATACAGAAAACCCACAAAGATTCGCGCCTTTGCGGGTTTTCGCTTTTCAGACGGCCTATTTGAACCAGCTTTTGACTTTATCCAAGCCGCCCTTGGCAAAATCCCCAATCTTGGACAAGAAGGACTGGCCGGATTGATTTTGCGCAGGTTTCGCCGCCTGCTTGCCGTTGTCCTGCATCTCCTGCGCTTCCGGTGCTTTGGTTTTGGTGTACTTGACCTTAACCTGACGCACTTCCGCAAGATGGATATTGACCTTCAACAGACGCGCCCCGTCCGAAGCCTCGCGGGCGTAGTCATAGCCCGTAATCGCCATGTTCGGATAGACGGCCTCCGGCGTAATCACCATATACAGGTCGTTGCTTTTTGCCAGCGCATCCACCAGGGCGAGAAACGCGCCACGCATCACGACGCCGCCGCTGCCTTTGGTCATCTGCACGGTCATTGCGAACGGGTCGTCCACCTTGTTGTAAGCGGCAAACGACCCTTGTTCTACGGGCGCATTGGCCACTTTGGAAGCGGAAGTGTGTTTGATGGCGGTTACATTGTCCGCCAACAGCAGCGGGATGCCGTTTTGGCCGAATATCCCCCAATAATTGCCGAAAACGGCGTTAAGCAATGCCGCGCCGCCGAACTGTATCAGCGCACCGTTTATATTCGTCGGCAATTTGGGGATATTCGGTATGCCGATTGAGTTCCAAGCCATAATCAACCTTCCTATTGTTTTTCCGGCACAAATACCGCCGTACCTTGCGGCGCGGCGGCAAAATCATTTCAAAACCGCCAATATCTCGGGCAGCCGCCAATACGCCGCCATCAGCAGCAGTGCGTAGAACATCCGCCGCAACGCCGCATACTTCGCAAATAATTCAAACATTTTCCGCGCCTCTTTGTTTATCGTATTTCCTTTTCAGTTGAAACCCCGCCCTTCAGGGCGGTAGAATCAGAATTTATTTGGGAGGGGCGTAACCCCTTCCGAATCAGGGCAACACATAGGGCGGTGCTTTATGTGTCGTCCTGTGTGTTGAAACATACATTGTTTAATCCTTTGTTCGAGAAAGGGTTAAATGCAGAAACCCCGCGAAGTTGCACGCTTCACGGGGTTTCGCCTTTCAGACGGCATTACACCATCGCAGGCATAATCTGCACCAGCCTGTTACGCGCGGCGGCGGATGCGTCGTCCATTGTGCCGGCGATGGTGCTTGCCGACGATTGGACGTGTATGCCGCCGTTAATGGAAACCTGCGTGGTGCGTTGGTTGTTGTTGGTGACGTTTTGGGCGCGTACCGCCTCGCCCTGCCGCATAGACTGCATCCCGCGCTGCGCGCCTGCGGCAACGTCGTCCAAATGCCTGATTTGCCCGGCCTTCCACCCCTCAACCTTACGCATTGCCTGCATGATGGCTTGCCGCTCATCGGCGGTATAGTCGCGCATCTTCTTATTGCGCCCGCCGACAGCCGAGAGTATGGTCTTTTGGTAGCGTGCAGTGTTGTTTTCTCCGGACGGGGCGTATGCGGCTATCATCTGCAACAGCGTTTTATCGCGGTAGCCGATGCCTTTACCGTAATCCAGCGGATTATTGGTCAAGTACTTCCCGCCGTTGCTCTCGAAAATCAGCGCCTCTTTCGCCCGCCGCCCCGTTTCTTCATCGGGGAAGATGGCGAATCGCCCATCCGTGCCGATTGCACCGTGTGCTTTGGCAAATTTGCCAAATTCCAGATTGCCTTCGTTGTTGTTGCGCCAGGCGCGCGAGCCGCCGACTTTCTGAAAGCTGCCCCGTGCGGTGCGGTAGTTGCGGATGTTGCCCTTGCCGGAAGCACTGCCTGCCTTGCCGCCGCCGTAACCGGCTGCCAAAGTTTGCTTGGAAGCCTGCACGGCTGCGGCTGCCGTACCGCCTATCATCTGCTTTGCGGCGCCGGTTGCCTGCCTGACCTGTGATTGCAGGCTGCCTTCCGCGTCCGGGTCGTGGCCGGTGGCGACATCGACTGCGCCGGATACCCGTTCGGCTACGTTCTGCACCTGCTCCGCCACGAAGTTCACAGGTCGGGAAGCCAGCCGTTTTGCCGCTTCCCAGGCAAGGTTATAGTCTTTGTTGCCCAGCGCGGTGAAGATTTCGCCTATGTCTTCCAATGCGGGGGCAACGAATTGGTAGATGTCTTGGGCAAGGCTTTTAAACCCGTTGGCCAGCGAGCGTAGGGATACCCCGTTTTCATCGATAAACCCCTTCAGGCGCAGCCAGTCGAATGCGGCATTACCCGCTTCCGCCCACGACTTGTAGCCGGTAAGCAGGTAAACAAAGGCGGATTTCAGGCTGTCTACCGATACTTTGGAGGTTTTGATGTAGCCGGTAAACGCGCCCCAGTCGAACAGGCTTTTTCCGCCTTCTGCCCATGTTTTGTAGTCGTCGTACAGCAGCAGGAAGGCCGCGCCCAGTGCGCCGATGGTAAGGATGAATGGGGCGAAGGGGGCGATAAATGCCAGCAGGGAGGCTGTGGCGGCGATAAAGGCGGGAACCAATACCGCGCCCAGCACGAATGCCAAGCCTTCAAAAACATGCTTCATACTGTTTTCGTGCTTCATCAGGTAATCGACGAAACCGCTGACCATTTTGACGATTTTCAGCAGTACGGGGGCGAGCGCGTCTGCCAGCATGGCTTTCAGGCTGTCCCATTGCGCGTTCAAATAGCCCCGCGCCTGCGTCAGTTCGCGGCTGACCTGTATTTCCTTTTCGCCGGAACGGTAAAGGTTGCGCTGCATCTCCAGCATCTTCTCCATTTCGGCACGGCCGAGCATCAAGGTATTGATCGTGCCGTCGTCCAAGCCCATGCTTTTGGCTAAATTGTAGGCCTGCACCCTGTCCATTTTGGAAAAGCGGTCGGACAAATCCAGCATGATGCTGTCGAGGTCGCGCACTTTGCCGTCCGCGTTGAGCAATGCCACGCCGAAAGCGTTGAAAAACGGCACCATGGAGGTGTCGCCCATAGTCGTCAGGCGCGTAATGCCCATACTCAACCCGGCAAGGCTTCCTTTCATCCCTTCCGCGCTTCCCCCCGCCATTTCCGCCATCCCGCCCCATGCTTGGAGTTGGTTGCGGCTCATGCCGATATTTCGCGATAGGTTGTCCAGTTCGACGTTGGCCTGCACACCTTCTCGAATCAGTTTATCCAGTGCGTTTGAACCCATCACCAAGGCGGTGAAGGCGGCAAAGCCCTTCGCCAGGGAGCCGACCGCCTGCGTCAGGCTTTTTGCCTGTTTGGTGCTTTTGGCGGACTGTACAGCCTGCTTTTCCAGTCCTTTTGAGGATTTGCCCGCGCTTTTTTCCGCCCTGCCGAATGAGGCGGACATGCGGTCAAGCCTGTTTTCGGCCTCTTTGGCCTGCGTGCCGAATTTGCCCGAATCTATGCCCAGTTCCAAAAACAGGGTGTCAATAACGGTTGCCATGGTATTTCCTTTTTTTCAGACGGCCTTGCTGCGGTTGAAGGCATCGGTATTGACGACCTCCAAAAGGTTGAAGGCATCTTCCAGCCCGTACACCGTCTGCAACTCGTGCAGCGTGCAGATGCGGGAAGACACCAGTGCGCCTATGGTTTGGGTCAGATTCAGGTAGTCTAGGCTGCCGCCCCCTCCTCTTCCGACTCCGTAGTCCTGCCAAAGGCGTGTTGCAAAAAATCGGTATGCAATGCGAACACCTCCTTCCGCAACCGCCACAGGGTGGTAAAGTCTTCCACGTCGTTGAAGTCCATATTCAACGGGCGCGGCCGGCCGCTTTCGGGGATGATTTGCACACAGTCCAGAAGCTCGTTCAAAAGCGGGATGGCGTCTTCGGGCTTCACTTTGCCCAATGCGCCCAGCGTCGCCCCCACCATACCGATCATTCCCTGTTGCGGGGCGATGCCGCCTAAATCGACACCGCTGTTGGCCAATGCCAAAAGGGCGCGCATCGCCCAGTTGTCGGCGTGCGCGGCGCTCATTTCGGTAATCAGGAACACGCGGCCTTTGTCCCGCCCGTTTTCAATCGTGATTTGCTTGGTCTTTAAAGCCATTTCAGATTTCCTCCGGTTTCACCACGATGCGGAACGAGTAGGTTACGGATTCCAGCGTTTTCTTGGCGGTCGTGCCGCCCGGGACTTCCACCAGGAAGCCGGTGGCGGAGTAGCGTTTCTTCACGGCGGAAACCTCCACCGAAAATTCCACCATGCGCGTTTCCTGACGTTGCAGGATGTCGTTGGTGAATTGGTCGAAGTAGTCGCGCGATTTGCTGGTAGGGGCAAGCTGGATGTTGAAGTCCACTTCGTAGGGCGTGAAGCCGCCGGACTGCTGTCCGTCCACGCCCATCATGGTTTCGCCGATTTTGCCCTGCCCGAAGTCGAAGGCGTTGTCGGCGGCGTAGCCTTCAATCTGTACGAAGTTGTCGTTAAAGCCTTTCACGCGCATCAGCAGGATGCTGTTGGCGGCGGTCAGGGTGCGGTCGGATACGGTTTGCATGGGGTTTCCTTTCCGGAATAAAAAAAATCAGCCTTTCAGGCTGCGGTTTGGGTTTGTCGGCCGTGCCTTTCCAATAGGGCGCGGGCGCGGCTGAGGATTTGTTGCGTCTGCTGAGGCGTAAAGCGGGGGGCGGTCTGCTTTTTCTTGTGTGCCGCCAGCAGTTTTTCTATAATATCAAGCGGGGCAAGGAGCGGCGAGCCATCCGCTCCAATCTTCCCGGCAGTGTGGATAGTCGTGCCGGGATTGCCTTTTTTCTCTTTGGTGTAAGCAGACAACAGCCATCTCTTTTCGTTTTCCAGCCAGTTCAATCCTACTACCGCTTTGTAGTTGTCCGATTCCAAAACAGCACGGTTGTCAGACCGGGTTTTGATATGGCATCCGGCAATAATTTCCTGCAATTTATCCACTACTTCGGGATGCTTGGCCATGATTTTGGCCAGCCCGTAGCCGCCTGCGTACTGCCGCCCGGGATCGCCTGCCTCGCCCCAGATTAAATCGATGTCGCCGATTTGCGGGTGGTACAGTGCGCCGACAGCCTCCCCTTCCTGTTCTTGTGCCAGCCTGGCCACTGCCGCACGGGCGTTGTGGCGGAATTGGGTGTAAACCGTGCCGAACGCGCCTTTCTGTCCGAACTGCCCGTTTTCGGCGCGGGGGTGTTTGGATTCGTCCCACTCGGCATCCATCGCCAACAGGCGTTTTGCGCGGTGCAGGACGGCTTGGCGTTCGCTGTGGCTTAGTCTGCGTTTCATCGTGTTTCACCGTTGGCAACAATGCCGTACCCTACGGGCAGGCTTCGCACTCTGAAAGCCTTTCAGACGGCATTTTTGGTTTACTGGACGTTGATTGAACCGAGGTTGATGTTGTGCACGCTGCCGCCGTCGGTGTACCACAGCTTCACCGGCATAGATTGGCGGTTGCCGCGCGTCTGCGCCGAAGCGTTCTGAATCAGCAGGAAGTAGCCCGTGCTTTCAATCTTCGCTGCGGCATCGACACGCGCCTCGTTGTTGATCAGGGCGCGTTGCTGTTCGCCCAACGGTACGCCCGGCTGGATGCTGCCGAAGTTCAAGGCCTCGTTAATCGGGTCTTGGCAGGCTGCGCGTTGCAGGGCGATACCGACGGCGTTGTACGGAACAGCCTTTGCCGAAGTGAGCAGGGTCATCAGGGCAAGCTGCAACTGGCTGTTGAGGCGGATTTGGTTCACATAGGCATCAATCCATTTCCATTTGCCGGGCATTTGGCCGGGATACAGGAAGGTGAAGCGGTCGTTGGCGGTTGCCCACGCGCCGTAATAGTTGTAGCCGTTTTCTTTCAGGTTGTCGGCATCGGCGGCGTTGTCCACGTCCGCGCTCAAACCGGATTGGTTTTTGAACGCCAGCGTGATACGCCCCTGCGTTTCGGTGAAATCGATGGAGGCAATCGCGCCGCACAGGAAGGCGGCTTTGTCCAGCCCACCGTAAATCGGGACGGTGCCGTCGTAGGCGGCGGCTTTCAGTTGCGCGCCCAAGCAGGTGGTGTTGCCGGTTTGCAGCGCGGCGGCTTCTTTGCCCCACGCGGCGTAAAGGAAGCGGTTGTTTTGCGCGTTGCTCCATTTCGCCAAAGCCAGCTTGTCGGCCGTTTCCGGCTCGAACACGGTGGTAAAGGTGGCGAAATTCAAAGTGGACTGAATCACGCCTTCCATCACGGTTTCCGCGCTGTCGCCGTCGTTGCCTTTGGAAATCACCGCGCCTTTGGCTTCGGTCAGGTTCAGGGCTTCGGCCAGCGTGCCGGAGGCAAAGCCGATTTCGGAAGCCCTGCCTTGGGTGGCGGAAACGATTTCAAACGCCTGCAACTGCTCGTCAAACTGCACGGTGGCATTGATGGCTGTGCCGATTTTGGCGGCGGCATCGGAAAAACTCGTAGCGGCGGAAAGGTTGATGTTTTCGCCGCTCTTGCCGTTGCCGTCGATGTTCACTTTCAGATTGCCCGAAAGTTTCTTCAGGGCGGCAAGGCTCATGCTTTTCACGCTTGCCCCGCGCAGACAGGCGGCTTCTTTGCCGACGTTGTATGGGTAGAAATACAGCGTGCCGGGTTTGATGTGCGAATTGTCGAAGCCTTTAAAGTACACTTGCGCGGCTTTGAACTCTTCGCTTGCCAAGCCGAAAAACTCGCCGACCGCCGAAGCATCGGGGAACGCGGTATGCCGGCCGGTGGGCAGGTTTTCGTTTTTGCTCAAAAAGACGGCGTTCATCGACAGGGGAGAACCGCCGGAACTGAGTACGGCGGGGTTTACGCTGACAATTTTACTTGCCGGGATAGATTGGAACATAGATATTTCCTTTACGGTTGGATCAGGGTTAAATCAAAAGCGTTTACAAACTGCTGCGGGTATTCCGCCTGCGGCGCGTAGGACAGATAAACGGCGGCCGTCCATCGTTCTTCATATCCGCCCTCTTCGTTGGTGAGCGGCATAAAGCGTGCGGGGTCGGCATACAGCGGCCGGCAGGATTCCAGCCGTTCGCAGGCGTAGGAATCGCGCCAAAGCAAAACGGTTTCCTGCGCCATCCGCCCGGCTTCTTCGCCGTAGAAATCGAGCTGCATCTGTATTTCAGACTGGCGCGAAACGGCGGCGGTTTCATCCGCCGCGTCGTAGGCGTGTTCGTTGGTTGAAGCGGCGGCTTCGTTCAGGATGTTCATCACCACGAACGGCGGCTTGGGCAACGGTACGTTGTTGCTGTATCCGCGCACGACTTCGCAAGAAAAAAGCCCGAGCAGCATTGCCCGGACTTCGGTGTAAATATCGTCTAATGTTGCCGCCATAACAGCACCTTGCACCAATCCGGCCAGCTTTCCACCACCTGCTTCACCAGCCATTCGGTTGTTTCGGTTTCGCCGTATGCCGCGAATACCAGCTTGTCCGCGCCTTTGGCATCCTGCCGCCGCAAGCCGCGGAATTGTCCGGTTACATAGGCATACAGCAACGTTCCCTGCTGCGCCAATCCTTCAAACAAGGACAAATCCTGCGTACTTAGGGTTTGGGTCTGTACGGTTACGGGATGCTCGCTGTAACCTGATTTGCGTTTTCCCGTGGCATCGGTGGTGTAGCCGTCATTGAGTTTCAACACGGCGGGCAGGTTGGGATTGACGGATGTAACCGCGCCGTTGGCAATGGCTCTAAGATTCATCGTATTTCCTTATTTATTGCGGGTGTTTGCCTTCGGCAGGCGGGCGGCATATAATGGAGTCAAGCGGTATTTGTACAGGCAAAGAGGTGGCGTAATATGAACGCGCTAAGGTGCTGGCCTGAAGCAAATGCCGCTGTTTTCACAGCTTGCTTTCATCTGATGGGCGGCATACAATAACTACGTCTGACAGCAGAAATTTTCGCATTAGCTGCGTAATCTCAGACAGGTTACTGTCGAGTGATAAATGGTGGGGATTGCGGCCACCCGGATAATAGACCCCCCAAATCAGGGGTTTTATTTTTTCGGCCTTAACGCCTTGATTTTCATAGTGGGCAGGCTTACAATCGCAGCCATGCTGCTGTCGCAGGCTGGATGTGGTGCTTAGGTGCTGCCCCAGACTTTCCGGACTTCAGCGTACCCTGTTTGCAGGCTGGCAAGGTAGCCTAATGATGCCGACCCAGATGTACCAAACAGGGTTTTCTATTGGTCTTTCAAAATGAAGTGGTCGTAATGTTTATGACCGTCTTCCATCTCTCGAACAATAATTCCCACATTCAAATTCTCCCCATTGATATCAACAACGGTTTGATATTTGTGTGCGGCCAAAATGTCTTGCCGGCCTTTGCGGTCTTGTACAGCTCCGACGTAATCAGCCGTACCCAATACTTTATCCAGCTTAGCTATCAGTGCCAATTCGGCAGGGTTTGCGCCTGATGTCGCATGCTTAATCCCCTGCCAAGTAACCTGAATATCATGCCCGCTGCTTGCGTTGCGGTAGCTTTTGCCGACAAAATTGTCCCGTGCATACTGCATCGCAGCTTTGCGCAGTTCTTTGGTTTCGGTGAAGCTGCCCAGCTCGCTACCTGATACGCTGACGGCAGCCGGCTTTGCAGTTTTTTCTCCCGCTCCCACTTTACCCCCACCACTCCCAAACCGCCCGTTCTCTGCCCTCGGATGCTTGCTCTCATCCCATTCTGCATCCGCCGCCAACAGCTTGTAGGCGCGGTGCAGGATTAACAGGTTTTGCGCCCGTTTCAGGATAGCTGCCGACCTGTATTCATTCATCGGCAACCTCGTAATCAATACTCCGCCACAATGTTCCCGTGTCAATCAGCGGCTTATCGAAGCCTTTTTGCTTCACGGTTGCGGCGGCGTTTGGCGGTTCGCGGAAGTCTTGGATGGTCATCTTAATCTGTCCTTTCACGACTTCGCCCATATCCGCCAAGGCCTGCCGCACATCGCCGCCATTGGCTTCCAGCATCTCAGCAGCCTGCTTGGGCCATTCGTCCTTGTGTTCGGCAATGGTGTTGCGGAAAAACGGGCGTGGGGGAACGGTTGCCGTGCCGTATTCGTTCCAAAAGGCAACCTGTGCCACGCTTTCGCCGTCCGAGCCGTCGTAGTTCGCCTGTTCGATGATGCCGACGCGCACCTTGGTCGTTGCCGCCCGCGCCGCCAGTTCGGACAGATGCCGTCTGAACCTATCGCCGCCGCGCATAACAGCCTCCCGATACATATCGGAAGCGGCGGTATTTGGCGGTAAGCTGCCAATAGGTCGCGCCGTAGGGCGTTTGCAGATACCAGGCGGCATTGCCGCCGACTGCGCCCATATCCGCGCTCACGGACACGCTGCCTTCGGAAGCCGAAGCAATGCGCCCCACCAATCCGCCCTGCGCGGCACGTTCGGCCAGCGCGGCGAAATGGCGCACCAGCAGGAACAGCAGCATTTCGCGCTCTTCCGGCTTTTTCACAATGCTGTGGTCGGTGTTGTCCAGCAGGCTTTCGGCCTGCGCGAACCACATTTCGAGCTGCGCGTCTGTTGCCTGTACTTCGGGATAGGCCGTCTGAAAGCGCGCTTTATCGAAGACGACGGCAGGCATATCAGTCTTCCTTGGCGGTGCTTACGCCGTTAGCCTTGTCATCGGGCTTGATGGCTTCCAACTTGGTCTCGTTGCCGGTTTTTTCCTGTGCTTCGGCTTTGGTGTCCTTGGCATTTTCGTGGGCGAAAACGAAGCCGTTTTTGACCATATCGCGGTCTTGGTGCGCTTTCATCCAAGCATTGAACAGGTCGGCATCTACGTTGTAGGTAATGCCGTGGCCGCCGATGATGTTGGAAGCGTTTGCGCCGTTCAACTCTACCGACTTGCCGCCGACTTCGATAATCAGACCGTTGGGCAGTTTGCAGCCGACGGTTACAGTTTTTTGTTTTGCCATTTGGGTTCTCCAATAAAAAAGCAGCCTGAAAGCTTTCAGGCTGCTTATGCAGGTTACTATTTCTTTTCGGGCGGATCGGGCGGAATGAAAAGAAAAGCCGCCCCGAGAATAAGGGGAAGCAGAAATCGGGCATAGGGATACAACGGATGATCGACATGCCAATAGCCGTATCCCCTACGAGTAGGAATAATGTCGTATTCGTAAGTATCGGGGAAGAAGTTGATCCATACTGTCACAATTACCCAGATAGTGAGCTTTCTATGGTTGGCTACCCACCGCACCGGCTTGCTGTTGCGGATGCTTTCCGGTACCACTTTTTCCCATATCCAACGAAAAAACAGCAGATACATACCTGCCCCATGCGGTTACAAGCCCAGCAGTTCGATTTCGACTTTTGAACGCCAGCGGGCTTGTGCCGTAACAATACACATTCTTAATTTTCGGTCTGCCGCGCTGTATTTAATCCAGCTTTTAATAAAAGCCTCCAATACTTTGAGCGCGTTGTTAAGGCCGACTGCTTTATTAAACCACAATCGTTTGATTTCCTTAGCGGTTTCATCCCTGCCTTTGCTGATCAGGTATTCATCAAACGACACGTTGCCAAAAAGCAGCTTCAGCTCGCCCGGAAGCTGTTCCATAACGCTGCCGGCAATGCCGTCAGCCAGTACGGCCAGCGGTTTCAAACGCTCATGGCATGCGCCGATTTCGGAGAACATCTGATCGGCCATACCGACTACTTCTTCTGTAATTTGATCCGGCCGGGCGCGGACTGCGCCTTCAAACAGTACATTTAGGATTTTAACATAAGATTCTTGTATGGCTCTATCCATTTTAAATGCTCCAAGTAAAAAAACCCGCAGGTGCGGGCATGAAAAAGGCCGTCTGAAAACAGACAGCCTTGTTTTTAGCTTCGCAGAAACTTTAAGCAGCCTGCACTTAGCTCACCGTCATGGAAGCAATGCAGAACGGGCGGTAGATAATCGCGCCCCAAGTGCCTTGCGATTTCTTCTGCCTGATGCTGGAGGCTTCCAAAACCATATTGTGCGCGCGCAGTTTTTCGGTGAAGCCGCATTCCAAGGTGCGCTGGCCGTCCAACTCTTCCACAATCAGCTGCACCATTTCGCCCGATGCGGCGGAATATTCCGGCACGGTTTCGATACGCAGGTTGGGGAAGTTCTTTTTCAACTGGTCGGTAACATTGACGTTGTACTGGTTGGTTTTGGTCAGTTCCACGCTGGCCGTCGGGCTGCACACCAGCAAGAGCGGCGTGTTCATATCAATCAGGCCGCCGGTCTGCTGCAACAGTTTTTGGAACAGCTTGCGGATGGATTCGTACACCTGCTCGCCGGTAGCGGCCGCCCACGTTTGGTCGGCGGCGGTGGCGGCAGGCAGGCTCGGGTCGTTGAGGATGCCGTAGTTCTGCAAACCTTTGATGCCGAACAGGTAGGATTTGTTCTGGAAGCGGTTCAAGGCGTTCACGCTTGCCTGATTGACGCGGTTCACATAGTCGATCTTCGCTTCGCCTGCGCGTGCCACTTCGCGTTCGCCCCAGCGGGTGAACACTTGGTAATGGTAGCTTTGGCGTTGCGGGAAATTGACGTTGGCGCCGCTCACGCCGTTGTTGTTGTAGTCGCCGTAGCCGGAGACTTCGCCGGTAGGTTCTACCAGCATGAACATGGCGGTTTCGGTCGTCCAGTCGCCTTTTTTCACTTCGCCGAAGATTTCGGCGGCCTTCATCGGCTGGAGGGCGACTTCAATCAGTTTCGGATCGACATAGGTCAGCATCCACGCGGGGATGCCGCTGTTGCCTGCCGTGGTCAGCGCGGGCTGCGCGTCCATCGCCAAAGCAGCCTGCACCTGTTCGGTCATCAGCTTTTTGCCGCCGCCCATAAAGACGATGCCGGCATCGCGTTCGAGTTGTTGCAAGGTATTCATCTAATCGTTACTCCCATGTGGTGATTTTGGCCAGTTCGCCCGCTGCGGCTTGGGAAGCCACTTTGAAGCGGGTCAGGGTGTGGTCGGTTTCGGTTTCGGCGGCAGATGCTTTCAATGTGCCGTCGGCGTCTTTGGCAAACACGTTCTGACCGATTTCCGCACCGGCGGGGAAATGCGCCCAAAAGTCGCCTGCTACCGCCAGCGTGATGATTTGACCGGGCAGGATTTGGTTGCCGTGTTCCGCCAGATAGGCAGTGATGCTTGCCTGCTGTTCGCGGTGGACAAAGCCGATGCGCGAGCCGGCGGTTTTCTTGTTGGACACTTTGCCGTCTGCATCCGCCCAGGCAAACACGCCGACGGTTACGCCGTCCGTGCCGCTGACGAGCGCGCCTTCGCCAGCCAGCATGGAAGCGTTCGGGTTGTGGGCGGCAAAATCCCCCGCAACGGCGGGGGCTTGGTAAGGTTGGACTGCTTTTTGGAATGACATAGTTTAAGCCTTTCTGATTCGTGACAAACCGGGGAACTGTTCGGCGGTTTTGGCCGCATCTTGCGCCATCGGCTGTTTGGGTTTGCCCAACATACCGACCATAGCGCGGTAGGCGGAAGGATGCACGCCGGTTACGTCAATGCCGCTCTGTTCCAGCGCGAACTTGTACACGTCCGCCGCATTGTCCATCGCCACATCGCCGACAATATGCGCCACTTCGCGTTGTGCCGCCGCCAAGGCTTGTGCGCGTTTGCGCTCCGCAGCCACGGCTTCTTGAATCGCCGCATCCATCGCCATTTTGGAAATGGCGGCATCTTGCGCGGGTTTGGGTGCGCCGCCTTCGGGAGCTTCCGGCGCTTCGTCTTCGGCGGTTTTTTCCGGCTCTTCGTCTTCGGCGGGGGCGGAGTTGTTTTCGCCGTCCTCCGAATCGTCTCCGTCCGTGCCGACATTCTCGACGTTTTCGGGCGGCAACTCTTTGCCGTCGTCTTGTGCCGTCCGCACTTCGTTGGTGAGCGAGCCGATGACCTGCAACAGTTCGTCGGGGCTCAATTCGGCATCCTGCGCCAACAGGGGCTGCACGGCTGCCTGAATACGCGCTTTCGCGCCTGCTTTCAGTTTCATGGTGTTTTCCTTCTTGTTGAATGGGTCTGCATCGCTTACGACAACATCACGCCCCGCCCGACCCACATCGACAAGGGCTACATGGTTTCCGACAATATCGCGCATCACGCCGTCGTAATGCCTGCCTTCAAATTCGCCTGCGGCCATATCGGCGGTGTAGTGGTACGCGCTGGACAGCTCCACCTGCTCGCCGCTCTCGATGCCGGCAATCGCCTCCGCGTCCCACACGGCCAGCGAACATTTCAGGTAGCCGTCTTCAAACACGGTATCGCTGCCGGTCGTGCCCGCAATCACTTCTTTCTGCGGTTCGTCCGCCGATACCGGAATGTGCTTGTTCAACAGCGGCAGGTTGTTGAAGGTCGGCGCGGCCTTTTTCAGCTCTTCGGGGTCTCGCAGCAGGTAGTAAACCTTTTTCGGCTCAAGCCCCAGTTGTTGGTAGTTGGGGATTTCGCTGCCGTAGTAGGGGTTTACCGTTGCCTTGCTGATGTTGGACACCGCCACATGCAAACGCCCGTCCTTGTCGTAAGAACGGGCGGTGTCTTGGGCGATGGAATTGTTGTCCCTTGTTATCATATTGTTTTGCTCTACGGTTTTTGCTAAACTCAATATATCCCCTACGGAGCGGATTGAAGTCGGGTCAAGCCCATCAGCTTGAACAGTCGAGTCAACCCATTGAGCCGCAGGGGATTTTTCGTTTAGCTCAACTGCTTCTATCGTGTAGAATTTATTTTCCTGTTCCGGACGGAGGGAAAGGCAGCCTTCGGCATAGGTTTCTGTTACATCGCACCCGTTTTGGTCGGTTATCTTCATAATGCGGAAAAGTTCATATTCTTCTTGCGCCGAATCGGCGGCCGGAGTAGGATTGACCTTAAAGGCGGTTGAACCAAATTCCAGTTTCCGGATGCTGTTCGCAGCATCGTCCGCGTGGAGGTTTTGACTGCCTTTTTCCGATGGAGTACGATTATCTGCGTAGGAAACAAAACCCGCCGCTTGGTCGCTGTCTTTTGCGGTTTCAATGCTTGCAGGCGCGTTTCCTACTTTTTTCGATTTTGAATCAATCTTCTTATGTGCATAAGCGGCATATTCGCAGCCTTGCATTTGGTTTTGGGCGGGGGTATGATTATCGGCACTGGACAACCCATATTCCACGTGCCGGGCAGCGTATGATGCGCTGTTGTCTGCGCCGGAGCGGTTATCCTTTACCCCAGCCCTTGCATCGGGCGGCGAATCTGGTATCCGGGTGCTGTTTTCAGCAATGTCCGTGGAAGAGTAGCCGTCTGATGCCGGGGCTTTTTTCAATGTGTAGGCGGCAAATTCCAAATAACCTTCTTCGCGCTTTGCCGCATGGGCTTCTATGCGGACTTGGTAGCCGTCCGCCAAGGTAATCTGTTTCCTGTACACTTGGAAGCCGATGATGCTCTTATCTTTCCGATCATGGCTGCTTTCTTGGAAACCTACCGCCTCCCCTTCGGCAAACACAGCCGCCAAATGGGGGACACATTGGGCAATCAGGTGCGAACGCTGCGAATTGAACGAAATATGGGAAACCGTATCGTTCCGCGTAAAGTAAATCCTGTTGCCATCGGATGCGGTAACGGACTTTCCCTGCAAGTTTGACCTCAACCATTCCTTAACGGCGGACTTCCTCGCTCCCTGCCCCATCTCCGATGTAACGGCAATCGGTGTTTTCGCCAAGGCTTCAATTTCGCTGCCCGACAATTCTGGGAAATTCACTTTCCCGTCTTTCAGGCTGCCTTTCTGTCCGAACTGCCCGTTTTCGGCGCGGGGATGTTTGGATTCGTCCCACTCGGCATCCATCGCCGACAATCGGCGGGCTTTGCTCAAAATGGCTCTCTGTTGCGTATTCAAGCATTAAATCCTTTAATCACGCTGCGGCTGGTGCAGCGGCAATTGATTTCTTCCCCGGGCTGTACCCATTTGCCGTCCAGATACATACCTTTGTTCACGTCAAACCGTTTGCCGTCGGCGGCAACGTGGCTCGGGCGCGGTTCTTTGCCTGCGTGGGAGTGCATCCATATGGCTTCGGTAATGCCCAATTCCTGCCGCCGCGCCTTTTCGATGGCGGCTTTTGCCTTATTGGTCTGGTCTCGCGCGATAAAGGCGGCGCGGCGTTCGCTGATGCCGTAATCCTTGCGCAGTTCGCGGGTCAGTTGCGCCATATCGTAACCTGCATTCACACTGCGCCATACGCTTTCTTCCACGCGGTTCAGGTATTGCCGGCCGATGGAGCGTATCAGCGAGACGTTGCCGCCCAATACGGCCTGCAAGGCGGTTTGCTGCCGCGCTGCGGTACGGAAACGGACGGTAAAGCCCGCCTCCCGCAATGCCGTCTGAAAGGCTCTCTCTGTATGGTTCGCGCTTTGATTGGCGAATATCTCGGCAATTTGCGGGGCAAGCTTGTCCAACCGTGCCGCCCAATAACGCAACAGGGCGGACAAAGCAGCCTGCAAGCCGTCGGACAAGCCGTCTTGGGCGATGCCTTTCGGGTAGTGCCGTTCAAGCAGGCCCTGCACGTCGGCGCGCATTTCACGCAACAGCTTTTTCAGGCTTTTGCGGTAGGCGGCTTCTACGCCGAGGTTGGGCTGTATCGGCTTGAGGACGATGTCTTTATCGGACGGGGCGGATAACTTCATGGCTTGCTTTCGGCGGTTGGCAGGCATACAATGGAATCAAGCGGTATTTGTACAGGCAAAGAGGTGGCGTACTCAGAAAGCGTCAAGGTGCTGGCCTGAAGCAAATGCCGCTGTTTTCATGCTCATCACTCTTTCAGGTAGCCTTGATTTTCGGGGCGGGTGGAAATACAATACAGACAGTCCCTTATGTAAAGGCTGGGAGCCGTACTTGCCCACCCGGGTATCCGACCCAGAGCTACACTGCATAAGGGATTTTCTATTGGTCTTTCAAAATGAAGTGGTCGTAATGCTTATGACTGTCTTTCATTATCCTGTTGCTTTTTTTAATGGCGGCTATATAATGGGATTAAGCCATGAACAAGGGGCGCAGGACGTTATCGGACGTTTAGCGGACGCAGGCGAAAGCCGGGAGTCAGGCACTGCGTGTTTCATGGCTTTTTCCTCGCCTTCTTAACCCACATACTCTTCACAACCATCTTTTTCCTGCCTGTCCAGACTTCTTGGGCGCAGTAAATTTCATCATCTATCCGTTTTTTGACTAGAAACGTTTCGTTTCCAAATTCATTTGTCCCACTGTACTGCATATTGTCAAAATCGCTCAATATTTCAGGCAGCTTTTCTATATCCTGTCGAGTAACGGCACGCTGCCCACGGCTGTTTTCCGTTTTTTCGTTGCCATGTTTTTTCAGGATATGACGTATGTCAGCTTCACCGATACTGTGTCTCCAACCTGAAATATCGATACCTGTTTCAGCTTTGACAATCCCTGCTGTTTTCCCATCAATAACGGCAAAATCCGAATAAACGGCATTGCCGCCGCTGTTGGATATTGCCGTTTGGAACAGACTGCCCAAGTCTGTTTCCCCCTTTGACGGTTTTTTGGTCTGCTTTTCCCCGCTCCCTCCCCCAAACCGCCCGTTCTGCGCACGCGGATGTTTGCTTTCATCCCACTCTGCATCTTGGGCTGGTTCAGGCTTTGGGTCGGCGGAGTCTCCGCCTTCTTCCCCTTCGCCGTCGTTCAGGCCGTCTGAAAAGCCGTCATCGGGCATTTCGGGCACATCTTCCACGTCGATGCCGTTGTAGCCGCTGCCCGGCTCGCCCGCCAGCCGTCCGCGTACTTCCTCCGCCGATACCACGCCCGCCTGAATGTAGGCAACATCGCGGTCGGTGTCGGATTTGCGGATGGTGGAAAGCTCGGTTTCGCTCATCTGCCGCAAGGGCACAAAGTCGAACGTGATGTTGTCGTCCACTTTGCCGAACAGGTGCAGTTGCACCAGTTTGAGCAGCTTGTCCAGCGGGTCGCGCAGCAGGTTTTCCTGCATGGCGCGGATGTGGTCGTAGTAAACGGCAATCTCGCCTTCGGTGCTGGCATTCAGGCCGCTGGGCGTGATGCCGAGCAGCTTCACCAGCGGCGTATGGCTGGGCGCGGCCATTTGCTCTTGGGATTGGGCAAGCAGCGCGTCCAAGCCGGACAGCGGGGTGTTGAACTGGAAAAACTCTTCTTCGTCTTTGCTCAACAGCATCAGGCCGCGATTGTCGCGCAAACGGTTGTACAGTTCGGCGCGCAGTATGATGTTGGTGTCGCCGTCGTCGCTGCCGCCCAATATCGCGCTCATATCGGTTTTGATGCCGGACAGGGAGAAGCTGTGCAGCAGGTCGCTGACGGAATCCACGGTACGCAGCCAGCGTTCCACATAGGGCATCATAAGCTGGGTCATACTCACGCCGCCGAAGTTGTAGGCGGGCTTGAGCATATCCGGCACGGGGCGGGAAATCAGGGTGAACAGTCGGCTGGCATGGATTTCCTGCGCCATCACATACCAAGCCTTCGGCTTGTAAAAGTCGGGCAGTGTCGGATCGACGGCGTTGTACGGCGCGGGGGTCGTCCACATCGGCTCGATGTTTACCAAGGCTTTCAGGCTGCCTTTGGCAATGGTTTTCTCCGTCAGCAGCAGCGGATTGGCGAGTTTGCCGTCGTGGTCTTTGATTTGCACCAGTATCTGGCCGCGCCCGAACAGGCCGTCTGTTTCGACAGCCTTGCGGAACACGTCGCGCACGTTCAGGCGTTCGCAGCATTCTTCAATCTGTTTGATGGTCTCGCTGTTGTCTTCTTCGCCTACGGATTTGATTTCTATCCATTGGCGGGTCATTTCGTTGGCGGTGGTTTCGCTCACGCTGCGGTATTCGGAAATCTGCGCCAACTCGGCCAAACGCGGATAGCCGATAAAGCCTGTGCCGAAAAAACAATCGGCCCCGAAGTTTCCCAAGGGGCTGCCGTCCATCGCTATGCCGTTCGGCTTCACGCCGTCCGGCAGTGCCGGGAAATCCAAGCTGTATGATGCGGGCTGCTTTTCAGGCAGCCTTTGCAGGGCGCGGCGCATGGCTTTGTCTGTGTGTTTTTTCTTTTTGCTCATAGTCCGCTCAATATCTTGGGGTTGATGTTCAGCCCGCCCTGTACGGGGGCGAATGCCATAACCAGCGCGTCGGCGCGGTTGGGACTGGGAATGCCGCGCTTTTTCATGTCTTTCTTGCTCTCTGCCTTTACGCGCCCGTTTTGGTCGTAATCCACTTGCGGGCGGCTCAATTCGGCAGTCAGGTATTCCAATTCGTGCAGGCTGCTTGAAAGGCTGACAAGTTGGTCTTCGGGATAACTATCCCCGTGATGCACGGCGCGCCACGTCTTGTAGAAGCGGTCGCGCACCATCCACCAGGCCTGCGCCTTGATGTTGGCGAACATATCGCGGTTTTTCTTGTCGTCGGTGTACTTGGCATCGGGCTTGTACACCGCGCCGCCCGCATTGAAGCCAAGCGTCTGCACCTTGCCGTTCTTGCGCCGGAACTGCGCCTTCACACCCGCGCCCACGCCGATGTTGTCGTACACGATGCGGTCAACATTCTGCTCTTGGGCGTACAGGTAAACCTTGTCGGCGGAATAAATCACATCCTGCCCGCGCCATTGCCGCATATCGGTGACGACCGAACCGTGCCGCAATACGGTGGCGTTGGCATCGTCGCCTTCGTCCGCCACGTCAAAACCGAGGATGCGGCGGCCTGCGGCCTGAAAGCCCAGTTTCTCGTGCGCATCAATGGCGGCTTCAATCCAGCTTGGTTTGATAATCGCCAGTTCGCTGTCGGCCACCGGCTCGCCCAGCCAAATATGGCGGTAAAGGTCTTCGTCCCGCTCTTTGCACTCGAGCATATCGGCCAGTAGCGGCGTGTCGGCAAAATGCGGATTGATGTCGTAATTGGCTTTCAAGACAATACTGTCTTGGGGCGGATGGACGATAAACCGCTGATAGGTATCGTCCAAAATGTTTTTCGGGTTGAAACTCACCCATATTTCCGCGTTCTTGTCGCCACGGATGGACGGTATCAGCACATCCCATGAATTTTTCGTTACCGCTTCGGCTTCTTCCACCCAGCACACGCCGACGCCCTGAATCGATTTGATTTTGGTTACGTTGTTCTTGATGCCGTAAAACACGAACTTCGCGCCCGTGCCTTTATGGGTGATGGTGGATTTCAGAATGTCGAACTCATCCGCATAACCCAAGCGTTCGATGGTCTCAATCAACAGCTGGTACACCGAATCATCGAGTGAGCCTTGAAACTCGCGGGCGCACAGAATGACCGTGCCGATGCGGCGCGACACTTCCACTGCCAATTCCGCCAAAAAATACGATTTCCCGCTGCCGCGCCCGCCGTACAGCACCTTGTAACGCGCCTTGCGGATAAGCGGCTTGAAATACGGATTGGCCATAGGTTTATTTGAAAATATCTTCCAGCGACCGCGTCTCTACCTTCACGCGCATATCGGCATCCAGTTCCAGCTTCTCGCCGTACTTCTTCGGTGCAAGCTTGGCGGCCTTCCATTTGCGGGCGTCGATTTGCAGCTTGGCTTTCGCCACTTCACCTGATTCAGGAGCGACGGAATCGGCAATATCGATAATCTCGTCGGCGAAGCCGTCTGCCTGCTCTTCGCGCGCACGCGCGTATTGCTCCTGAAAATCCTGATGCTCCGCCAACCAGCGGTGCACCGTTCCGCCCGCCGGCATATCCGCAGATGCGCAAATCGCCCGTAAGCTCATGCCACGGGCGATCAGTTCGCAGATTTTATCTGCCGTTTCTTGATTGTATGTTGTCGGACGCCCGATGGGGCGTTTCTTACCGCTCATATCGAACCTCCGGAAAAAATCCCCGCACCAATCAGGCGCGGGGCTAGAACCACGACATTAGGAAACTGAGGCGCGACCCTCTATTGGATGGGAGCGTCCGCAATCCTCTCCCCTCAGCGTGAAACCACGCCCCGACAGCCTTTGCCGAACACCTTCAAACGGCAAACGCCCATAAAAACCTGAAACCGGCCGGAGAACCCTCCAACCTGAAATTCAGGCCGTCTGAAAACGCAAAAACCGCCAAAAAAAGGCGGTTTACATAGCTATTTCCAAACTATAGCATAATTGTAACATTTTCCTCCGCTTTGTCAATAATGCGGTATGATTCAAACTCGTCCTGCAATTTCAATATGGCCGTTGTCTCCAATGCCGCTGCCACCTTCTTTATTTTTTCACGCTGCCGGTACAAATAACCGTTTGATATGTCGTATTTGTCCATAATGGCGTTTTTTTTGGGAAGCCCTGTAAACAGGTTGGATAAAATCGCGTCGCATATCAACAGGTTCACGCCCTTGTTCTGTTCTTCGATATAGGCGGTAATATCAACGATTCCGCTCAAATCGGCACTGTATTTGCACTCTACCGCCGCCAGCTCGTAGCGGTTCAACACGCGCTCGATTTTGCTGATAATCATCGCCGCGTTTGCGTGCGTTTCCGCCTGCGTCAAATCGCCGCCGCCGGTAACGCCTTTACTCTCGCACCAGGCGCACACCTTGGCCGTATTATTCAGCGGCTCCATCCTCACGCCGCGTATTTTATAGACTTCGCGCAATGCCTCTTCAACGGTTCTATACATCAAAACTCCCAAATGATTCCAAACTCTACCGCCGCCCACGCCTGAATGTTGTTTTGGTATTCCTTCATCTCTGCCAAATACAAATCCCAAACTTTTACAGTTTGGGATTTTTTATTATTCAAACAATAATTTCATTGGGAAAACCTGTTATTGTCTATAATCGTCATCAACCGTTTACAACTATCCGTTACCGTTTTTTTGTGGTATGTTTTGCGGTATGTTTTACCCTCTTCCTAAGCCTGTAAGGACTCAAAAGGTGTATCCCTTCAAACGGCATTGTTCGACATGCTGCAAACCGAAAACCGATATGGCTGCACCACATCCCAATCCGACCAACCTTTCCGAATACATCAGAACCTTAAAACGTGATTTGCCGTTCGGGGTTTCTGTTGCGGGCGAAGGGGTGCTGTTCCGGCATTCCGTTCTGCGCGGCAGGTTGTTTCAGCCGCTGCTTGCGCTGTTTTTCGGTCTGCTGCTTTGGATAGGCGGCGGAAACCAGTTGCTCGAATGGGGTGTTCCTCCCGTATCCGATTCGGTTTACAGCGTCTTGACGGCGGGTTTTTCCGTGTTTTGGATGTGGCGCATGGAGCGTTGGTGGTATGCGCTGACGACGTGCAAATCGGTTTATATCGATGATAAGGAACTGGTTGTTTATGGTGCGTTTGGGCGTGTCCGTTATCGCGGCAGGCATGATGCGGCATATTCCGTCCATGTGCTTCCGCATTCCCTCTACCAATGGCTGACCGGAGGCGTTGCGCTGCTGACCGGCCCGAGCGGACGCGGTGTGTGGACGGGCATGGTTTTGGGGCTGCACCGCCATAACCTCGGTGCGACGCTGGCGCGGAAAACGCTGGCAGACCTGCCGGAGCAGCATCCTTAAGACGCGGTATTTCGGCGTTCAGACGGCATTGTTCTTGAAAACACCATAGACAACGCCGCCCAACTGGTATAGTGTTCGTCCTGCTGCGGCATCTTTCCGATGGCGCATTTTTTCAATATTAATTATCCGACTTACAAAGGTAAAAACATGACTGTCCGTATCGAACACGATTTATTGGGCGACCGCGAGATTCCCGCCGAAGTGTATTGGGGCATCCACACTCTGCGCGCCATTGAAAACTTTAAAATCTCCACACAAAAAATTTCCGACGTGCCGCAGTTTGTCCGCAGTATGGTGATGGTGAAAAAGGCGACGGCACAGGCAAACGGTGAGTTGGGCGCGGTCAAGCCCGAAATCGCCGCCGCCATTGAAAAGGCCTGCGACGAAGTGTTGCTCAAAGGCCGCTGCCTCGACCAATTCCCGTCCGACGTGTATCAGGGCGGCGCAGGTACTTCGGTCAATATGAACACCAACGAAGTCATCGCCAACCTTGCATTAGAAGCCTTGGGATACGAAAAAGGCCGCTACGACATCGTCAATCCGATGGATCACGTCAACGCCAGCCAATCCACCAACGACGCCTATCCCACGGGCTTCCGCCTTGCCGTGTATTACAGCATCGGCGAACTACTGGAAAAACTAACCATATTGAAAAACGCCTTTGCCGCCAAAGCCGAAGAATTTAAAGACGTTTTGAAAATGGGGCGCACCCAGCTTCAAGATGCCGTGCCGATGACGGCAGGACAAGAATTCCAATCTTTCCAAGTGTTGTTGGAAGAGGAAATCCTCAACCTCGACCGCACGCGCCAACTGCTTTTAGAAGTCAATTTGGGCGCAACGGCAATCGGTACGGGCGTGAATACGCCTAAAGGCTACGCCGAACTGGTGGTCAAAAAACTCTCCGAAGTCAGCGGCCTGCCTTGCAAACTGACTGAAAACCTAATCGAAGCGACCTCCGACTGCGGCGCATATGTGATGGTACACGGCGCATTGAAACGCACAGCCGTCAAACTCTCTAAAATCTGCAACGACTTGCGCCTGCTCTCTTCCGGCCCGCGCGCCGGTTTGAAAGAAATCAACCTGCCCGAATTGCAGGCCGGTTCTTCCATTATGCCCGCCAAAGTCAATCCCGTGATTCCCGAAGTCGTCAACCAAGTCTGCTTCAAAGTCATCGGCAACGACACCGCCATTACTTTCGCCGCCGAAGCAGGTCAGCTGCAATTAAACGTGATGGAGCCGGTCATCGCCCAATGTATGTTTGAAACGATTTCCCTCTTGGGCAATGCCGCGCTCAACCTGTCTGAAAAATGCGTCAAAGGCATTACGGTCAACCGCGAAATCTGCGAACGTTACGTTTTCAACTCCATCGGTCTGGTAACTTATCTGAACCCGTATATCGGACACCACAACGGCGACTTGGTCGGCAAAATCTGTGCCCAAACCGGCAAAGGCGTGCGCGAGGTCGTACTGGAGCGCGGTCTGTTGAGCGAAGAAGAACTCAACCGCATCCTCTCCCCCGAGAACCTGATGAATCCTCATCTGTAAACATTACGGACAAATGCCGTCTGAAGCAGCATTTTCCTGTTTCAGACGGCATTTTGTTATATCAATCAGCCGGATTATATGCCGAACAATGTCTTGACCTCTGCCCAATAAAACAGGCAGGCGATGGAACACAGTGCCAACACGATTCCCGCCGTATTGATTGTGTTGATTTTTTCCTTAAAAAACAGTGCGCCCGAAAGCGTCCCCAAAACAATCACGCCGATATTCATACCGGCAAAAACCAGTGTGGGATTGTCCTTCATCATTTGGTGGGCGGTAATATAAGTAACGATATTCATAAAATTCAAACCGCCCAAGAGTATGCCGCCCGCTATGCTTTCGATACGCCACTTGACTGAACGGGCAAACAGGTAGGCAAACATCAAAACGCCGGCCAAAACAAAGGCAATCAGCAGGTTGCCCGCAAATGCCGTGCCGCTTTTGGCGAGCTGTTTGAACAGGATGTCGATAATGCCGTAACCCGCCCACACGCCCAGCAGCAATGCCGCCTGCCGCCACGCGCTGCCTGATTTTTTGCCGCCGCCGTGTTTCCAAAGCAGGCAGAACAGCGCGGCAAATGCGAGGCACAGCCCGATCAGTTTGCCTTCGCTGAGTTTTTCGCCAAACAGCGTCAAAGCGGCAACAATCGGTAAAAACAACGACAAACGCTGCGCCGCGTCGGATTTGACGATACCTGCGGCTTCTACGGATTTACCCATTATCACGAATACGGACGGCAACAACACGCCCAAAGCGGCAAACAGCCACCACGTCGGCAAAAATGCGCCGATATTGCCGACATCCGGCTTCAATACCGGGATGGTCAGTATGACCGCGACCACATAATTGACGGCGACCGCCTGTGCGATGTCGATTTTTTTCTTCCTTGCCATTTTCAGCAAAATGGAAACCGACACGCTGAACACGATGCTGATTAACAGGTAAGCCATACTATATCCATTTCTCGGGAACAACCGCCCTGCCGGCGTTGAAGCGGATAAAGCCGGCGATGATGCGGTAGAAATACCAGACGGTTGCCGCAATAATAATCGGCACGCCGATGCCGAAACGGGCAGTCAGCGCGCCCAAAATATAAAGCCATAATGTGCGCCAAAAGGTTTTGATCAGGTATTCCGTATGCGCGGCATAGACCATGCTGTCCAAACTGTTCCGTTTCATATAGGCGAGAATCACGCCGACTATGGGCATAAACTGCATGATTGCACCCAAACCGAACAGGATGTAGGCGGCAAGGATATAGTTTTGACCGCTTCCGCTGCCGGAAGCTCCGTAAGTATGGCGCGAACGTGAAGCCTGCCGTTCAAACTCCTGTCTGAACGCCTGTTCGCGGTAAAACTGCTCCCTGCGCGCCTGTTCGCGGCGGAATGCCTCTTCCTGCTCATGCCGTCTGAAGGATGCGTCGTATTGCGTCCGTTTCGACAAGTCGGAAAGCGTATCGTAAGCCTGTTGGATTTCTTTGAACTTTTCTTCCGCCTGCGGATTGCCCGGATTGCGGTCGGGATGGTATTTCATCGCCAGCTTGCGGTAGGCGCGTTTGATTTCGTCCGCCCCCGCCTGCGGCGACACACCCAATACGGCATACAAATCTTTGTCCATATTGCTCCTTATGCTTCTCCGTCAAACCGCTGCCTGTATTATTTCCGGGTTCAAAATATTTAAATCATCGGGGCGGATGCCGATAATGAACCCGCGTTTTCCACCGTTGATATAGATGGTTTCCAAATCCATCACCGACTGTTCGACGTAAATATCCAATTTTGTCCGGATGCCGAACGGCGTTGTGCCGCCGACCAGATAGCCCGTCCACTTGTTTGCCTGTGCGGGCGTGGCGGGTTCGATGTGTTTCGCACCCAAATGCCGTGCCAGATTGCGGGTTGAAATCTGTTTGTCGCCGTGCATCAAGACAATCAGCCCCTTACGGTTTTCATCTTGCAAAACAATGGTTTTAATGATCAAGTGTTCGTCTTTGCCGAACAGTCGGGCAAACTGCGCCGTGCCGCCGTGTTCCTCATAAGGATAGGTAAAAGGTTCAAATTCGATGCCGTTTTCACGCAAAACGCGTACTGCCGGCGTGACCGGATAGCTAGGTTTACTCATTTTTCGTTACGCAAAACATAGAAATCGCCCAAATGCAATGTTACCATATATCCCCTTTGTGAAAGGACGACGTGATGGATATTCGATATTTCGGCACTACGCCCCGCTATTCCGAAGCGGTTTGCGCCGGCGGTTTGATTTTCTTCTCCGGTATGGTTCCCGAAAATGGTGAAACGGCTGCCGAACAGACTGCCGACGTGCTTGTCCAAACCGACCGCTGGCTGGCGGAATGCGGCTCGGATAAGGCACACGTTTTGGATGCGGTCATCTATCTGCGCGATATGGACGACTACGCGGAAATGAACGGCGTGTGGGACGCTTGGGTTGCCGCCGGCAGAACGCCCGCCCGCGCCTGTGTGGAAGCGCGGCTCGCCCGTCCGGAGTGGCGTGTCGAAATCAAAATAACCGCCGTGAAGAAAGATGCGGCAACCGCATAAACAGATTTCCTTATATTTCAGAGTAGGCAAATGATGAAAACCTTACTGCCCTTTTTCGGCGTGGCGCGCGTCAGCGGCGAAGACCGCCAAACCTTCCTGCACGGACAGCTTTCCAACGACATCAATAATCTTCAGACCGGGCAGGCGTGTTATGCGACTTACAACACGCCCAAAGGCCGCGTCATCGCCAATATGATTGTCGTCAACCGAGGCGGCGATTTGCTGCTGATTATGGCGCAAGACCTGCTTGAAACAACCGTCAAACGCCTGCGGATGTTTGTGTTGCGTGCCAAAGTCGTTTTTGAAATCCTTGAAGATTACGCCGTCGACGCGGAATTGGAAGCATCCGCCGAACCGCTTGCCGCGCAAGAACCCAGTCTCGTCTTTACCGCCGAATGCGTTTCAGACGGCATCTGCACCGTCGTCCTGCCACATCGGGGCATTTTGCACATCGCCCCCAAAAACGCCTTGCCGCCTTATGATGCCGCCGCCGAAAACGCGTGGCGGCTGCACGAAATCCGCAGCGGTTATCCGTGGATATGCGCGGCTACCAAAGAAACCGCCGTCGCCCAAATGCTCAACCAGCACATCATCGGCGGCGTACACTTCAAAAAAGGCTGCTATCCGGGACAGGAAATCATTGCCCGTGCCCAGTATCGGGGGCAGGTCAAACGCGGCTTGGCGGTATTGTCGGGAAATTCGGCCGTCGAAGCAGGAACCCTGCTGACGGCAGACGGCGAAGAGGCCGGCATCGTACTCGACAGCGTTCAAGATTCGGAAAACTTTACCGCCCTTGCCGTGATTAAATTCTCCGCCGCACAAAAAGAACTCACCGCCCCAAACGGCAGTATCTTCAAAGCGGTTCATCTCTTCTTTAAAACCGAAAATGCAGAATAAGCCGCCGATGCCGTCTGAAGCCCTTCAGACGGCATTGCCGCCCCGTCAATCGGTTACAATGCCGCCTTTCTAATTTTCAAACCCAAACCGTTATGTCCAAAAAAACCAAACAAGAACTCGAAAACAACAAACTCAGCAAACGCCTGCGCCACGCCGTCGGCGACGCGATTAACGATTTCAACATGATCGAGCCGGGCGACAAAATCATGGTCTGCCTCTCCGGCGGCAAAGACAGCTACGCCCTCCTAGACATTCTGCGCCGGCTCCAAGCCAGCGCGCCGATTGATTTCCAACTGGTCGCCGTCAATCTCGACCAAAAGCAGCCGGGCTTCCCCGAAGAAGTATTACCGACCTATCTCGAAAGCATAGGCGTGCCGTACAAAATCGTCGAAGAAGACACTTATTCCACCGTCAAACGCGTGTTGGACGAAGGAAAAACGACTTGTTCGCTGTGCAGCCGCCTGCGGCGCGGCATCCTCTACCGCACCGCAAAAGAATTGGGCTGCACCAAAATCGCCTTGGGACATCACCGCGACGACATCCTCGCCACCATGTTTTTAAACATGTTTTACGGCGGCAAACTCAAAGCCATGCCGCCCAAGCTGGTGAGCGACAACGGCGAACACATCGTCATCCGCCCCTTGGCTTATGTGAAAGAAAAAGACTTAATCAAATACGCCGAATTGAAACAGTTCCCCATCATCCCGTGCAACCTCTGCGGCTCGCAACCCAACCTGCAACGCCAAGTCATCGGCGATATGCTGCGCGATTGGGACAAACGCTTCCCCGGCCGTATCGAATCGATGTTCTCCGCCCTGCAAAACGTCGTCCCTTCCCACCTTGCCGATACCGAACTCTTTGACTTTGTCGGATTGGAACGCGGTCAAAGCCTGAAGCACGGCGGCGATTTGGCGTTTGACAGCGAAAAAATGCCCGAACGTTTTTCAGACGGCAGCGAAGAAGACGAAAGCGAAATCAAAATCGAGCCGCAAAAAGCCGAACGCAAAGTCATCAATATTCTGGCGAACAAGCCGAAAACCTGTGGCGCATAAACCTCCGCCGTCAAAAATGCCGTCTGAAGCCCGTTTGGCGTTTCAGACGGCATTTTAAAATCCCGAAGCAGACGGCTCCCAAACATTTGTTTCTCAGTGTCCGTTTTCAGAATGCCCGCCTGCGGGCATATTTTGCCCGATCAGTTCGGCTATCCTCTCGCCGTCAAACTGCGTTTTGAACACCACCTTGATTTCTTTGGAAATCTCGGCAAACAGCTTTTCGGCATGTTTGATTTTCCGCTCTTCGCTTTTTCGCAAATCTTCCGCCCCGTCAGTCCCTTTGGCTTCAATCACAAAGTTCAGGATCTCGCCGCTTTTGGTTTTCACGATATAGGCAAAATCGGGCGAATACGTGCCGCCGCCGGCAACGGGGATTTTGATGGAGTTTCTCGGTATTTTGGTGAATACGGTTACGCCTTCAATTTGGTTGTTGGCGACATTTTCATGTTCTATATCCGAATCGTAGAAAATCTCGTCGAAGAGATAGCCGGCGGCAGGCCGGTGCTCCGTATCTTCAAATCTGCCCAAATCTGCTTTTTTCACCGCGCGCGGTTTGCCGTCTTTATCGGTAAATTTGGTCGGATGGATTTTGCTGCCGACAAGCTGGTAATCCAGTTCGAATTTATGGAAGGAATGATGAAGCAAAAACCGGTTGAAGCCGTTTTTGATTTGGGCGATGGTCTGCATATTCAAAAAATCGCCAATGTTCAGTTCGTTGCGGACGCGGTAAAACGCCTGATGCAAAGTCTGCATGCGGATTTTTGCCGTTTGTGCCAGTTTTTCCAGAAACTCTCGGTAAGTCATTGTGTCGAAACGGATAAAATCTTCATCTTCAATACTGTCTATGCGGCGGGAAAGCATGAGCCCGTTGTTGATATAAGTTTCGTTTACCGCCGTGCGTATGCCTGCCTGTGGGAATTTGGCGGCGTTTTCACGCAAATAGGCAGTAAATAAATCGACAAATTCGGCTTCATCTTTGATTTTGTACTGCAAAACGGCTTTATGGTGAATCAGCTCCCACAAGGCTTTGAGTTCTTCATATTTGCCTTCGCGCATGATGATGGTGTCTTTGCCTTCGTCTTTGGCGTTGCTGACTTTGCCTTTGTCCAAACCTTTGGGGAAGGCTTCGGGATAGGCGGCTTTTAATTTGTCATAGCCGTCTTCGGTAAAGTTTTCATTGTCGTCAATGATGCCATCTAAAAACAGTTTGTTTAACAATCCCAGCGGTTTGATATCGGGGTATTTTTGCAATATTTTTTGTTTCAGCTCTTCGGTAAACTTTTTTGAGATTTCTTCCTGAAAAGAATTATCGTTGATTTCGCCGACAAGCTGCTTCACAAAGTCTTTTTCGCTGCTATCGACAAAATAATTCAGTTTGTACGGCACATCGCGCACCCGCGCCATCAGCTCGTTTACCGGCAGGCGCAGGCCGCGTCCGACTTCTTGCAGCTTGGAAGTCGTGCTGCCGCTGGAACGCAGTTTGCAAATCTGGAAAACGTTGGGATTGTCCCAGCCTTCGCGCAGCGTCCATTTGGAAAAAATAAAGCGGCGCGGGTTGTCCAAAGACAACAGTTTTTCCTTATCGTGCAGAATTTCATTGATTTCCTGCTCGATTCTATCGTCGCTGTCTGTATTGTCTTTGGAAAAATAGCCGCCGTGGCAGGCAGATACATCGTCCAACGTCTTTTGCAGGTAATCGCGGTAAAACGGGTCGCTTTCCGTTTCCAGGCGGCGTGCCGCTTCCGCACGGATCCAGCTTTCAAATTTATCTTTCAGGCTGCCTGAAAGCTCGTTGCCGCTGCGGTAGCCCGCAATATCGTCAATAAAAAACAGTGTCAACGGCTTGATTTTGGGCTGTGGCGCACGTTCTGCCAAAAGTGCGCGTTCCAGCTTGAAATGTTCGGCAACCGCCCTCTGCATCATCGCATCCTGCACCGTTTGCGAATAGGAATAAGGGTTGATGACGGCACCCGTTTTCAACTCCAAGCCGTTGCTTAACACCACCACGGTTTTATTCATTTTGTCGATTTTCAAATCCGAAACAGCAGGATGGATTTTCGCCAAATCTTCGCCTTTTGCCAGTTTGAACGTCTGCTTTTTGTCCTTTTCGTTTAATTCAAATTTCGCTTCTTTGCCGTCCGACGACACTAGTTTTACCGCCGCATCCATGCCGCCCTGCATTTCTTCCTGAAACACGCGCACGCCTTTGACCAGCCCGTCGTTAAACGCGCCTACCGCCGTCAAACGGTAAAGCAGGTTGTAATATTCATCGTTAAATGTCGCACCGTAGCGTAAAATATATTGCGGTTTTAAGCGTTTGATATTGCCCCACGTTTTCGCGCTCTCCCGGGTCGGGAATTTATGCGGTTCGTCCACAATCACAAACGGGCGCACGGCGGCCAATGCATCAACGGGATTGTCAAACAAATCCTTCAATGCCTTGTCGCCCGTATCGGTCATGGACGGCGAATTAACCATGCCCGCATTAATCAGCAGCACATGGATTTCCTTTTTGTTTTCCGCTTTGACAAATTGCTCGATCGTTATGGGCGCATTGGACTTTTTGCCCTTATTCTTTTTCGCGCTTTCCACCACATAGGTTTTCAGGCGCACGCCTTCATAATCGCCGCCGAAATCCTGTTCAAAATGCTCTGCCAAAGCCTTGCTTTGCAAAAACTGCCGCGTTCCCGCCTTAATGGACAAAGTCGGCACGACCACAATAAATTTGAACACGCCCAGCCAACGGTGCAGCTCGAACATGGTTTGTGTGTAGGTATAGGTTTTGCCCGTGCCCGTTTCCATAGAAATATCAAGGATATTTTGGTCGTCCGAACGGTCGGGGAATCGGCCGCCTATGCCGTTTTGGCTTTGCACTTTCAGGATATTGTTTGCGTATTGTTTTGCAGCAAACAAAAGTTCGGGATTTTCGTCTGCCGTCCGATATTTGGGCGTTGCCCCGTCAAACACGCCCAAAACCGCCGAAACCGCCCGCATTTGGTGCGGCTGGTTTTTCTCGTAATTAAAACCACTCATAAACTTTCTCCGTCAAACCCTGATAATCACGTTTAACTCAATTTCTTTTTTATTGGTATAACCGCGAACCGCCTGGTCAAGTTCGTGCTGCATGGCGCTTGCCATATTGCTGCCGAATACAATCACGCGGTTGGGATTGAAATCCGCATCGTCGTCCAGCTTGCGGATAAACGCCAACAAATCGGCGGAAGTAAAACCGGCATTCATCAGATACAGCCGTTTTTCGCACAGATACGCCGTATAACTGCCCAACCGCACAGGCTCAACCGGCGTGGTCAGTGCCGCCCCGTCATACAGCGTCCAGGTGGTCAGAAGCGTTTGCAGCTGTTCTTCGCTTAATTCATCGTTAAGCGGCAAATCCGGTTGGTCAGGCGAAAAATCCTTGTCCGGATGCTGTCTGAAATTGTCTGCCGTTTGAAAGATTTTGAAGCCCAAATCGCCCGTGTAATCGGGATGCTCGGCGCGGATTTTGGCGGCGGCTTTTTCTATGCGGGCTTTGGTGATGTCGAAGATGGTCGGGTAGCCTGCTTTATGGGCTTCGGATTTTTCGTCGGTTTTTTCAGGAAGCTGCACGCAGATATAGCGGCGGCTGCCGTTTTGTTCTTCGGCGTTAAGCTGCATCACGGCGTGGGCGGTCGTGCCGCTGCCTGCGAAGAAGTCTAGGATGAGGTCGTCTTCAAAATTTATAAATGAAATTAATCGTGAAACTAGCTCTACGGGTTTGGGATTTGTAAATAGTCCTGAAATCCCAAAAATTTCCTTTGCTTCATTTGTAGCATGAGTATTTAAAATTCCTTGTATTAAACTTTTATGTGGTGATGAACGTTCAATTTTATTTCCATCATTATCAACCAGATGATAAATCTTATAATAAACACCCCATTTTCCTGTTTTTTGGTTTTTTCTAACTTCAATAAATCCATTTTTTAAACCGTTTTCTACTTTGGTTTTACTCCATTTCCAACGCCAGCCATCATTGAATTGTTTGCTACGACCATTTGGATAGATTAATGACCCATCTGGAGTTTTAACTGGATAGTCCAAAGATTCTATATATCCTAATGTGCCACGGTCTAAATTGTCATAATAAAATGCACCACGTTCTTCAAAGTAGTTATCTTGATATTTATATCTATTTAAATCGAATGATTCAGTATTTCTGGTAAATTCAAATAAAGCAGATTCTGATTTCATATATGCCAAAACAAATTCAGTAATTGTTGCAATACCTTTAGCATCTGAAGCCCCGGTTTTCTTCTGCCAGCAAATCTGCCCAACAAAATTCCCTTCCCCAAACACTTCATCACACAACAACTTCAACTGCGCCGCTTCGTTATCGTCAATCGAGATAAAAATCACGCCATCTTCGCGCAACAGTTCGCGGGCGATATACAGGCGCGGATACATAAAGGTCAGCCACGCGCTGTGCGAGTTTGAGCCTTTGTCGGTGAAATCTAAAATCCGCGCGGCTTCGTCTTCATCAATATTCGCCAGGCGGGCAAGTTCGGCGGGTGTGAATTTGCGGTCGTCCTGATAGGCAAAGCCGTCCGATCCGGTGTTGTAGGGCGGGTCGATGTAAATCATCTTCACGCTGTTTGTGTAGGCGTTTTTTAAGTGTTTCAACACTTCCAGATTATCGCCGCGAATCAGCAGGTTTTGGCTGCCTGCATTTTCAGGCTTGGCGTTGTGCGTTTTGTCTTCACTTATCAGGGTTTCGGGTGGCAGGTTGCGAAGCAGGCGGGCATAGGATTTGCCCAGCCAGTTCATTGCATAAAACTCGCGGCTGATGTCGGTTTGCTGCGCGATTTCGGCTTGTAATCTGTCGATAAGGAAATTTCCGTCTGCGTCAAAACAGGCGGGAAACAGTTTTTTGAGCTGTTCGAGTTGGGTAGAGTTGGCGGTAATGCCGTCTGAAGTGTAGATTGCCTCGGTGTTCGCCCCGGCTGTGTCGCT